>NZ_ADFP01000104.1 GCF_000177335.1 Pyramidobacter piscolens W5455 | reverse complement strand
GCCGTGTCGCCCGCTCTCCGGGCTCTTCTCAGAGGCCCTTCACGCGCGCAACACGGCGTATATTACCGCGACTCCCTCTTCCTGTCTACGATTTCATTTAGATTGTCTTGCCCACAATACAAATCTTTTTGTTTTCTTTCGCTTAAATTTAGTTGTTGAATTGCTTATAAGTCTCGAATATTCGTTGACTTATTTTTAAAGCAAGGGAAAAAGATCTGCAAACAGATTATTTAACAGAATATTTCATCTTTAAATTTTCGCGAAGACGTTCTCCAACGGGATCATGATACAAAAAAAAGAGGCTTTTCTCTTCTTCGTTCATTAGAAGAGAAAAGCCTCTTTTTTACGCTTCGCGGTTGTCGAAGTTCAGCTGTTCCATGGCGAACTTGCGATAGTCCATGAATTCTCGGCTGGTGCGGCGGCGCGGATAGGGCAGGTCGACTTTGATGTCGTTGTGGACGCGGCCGGGGCGCGGCGCCATGACGATGACGCGGGAGCCCATGTAGAAGGCTTCGTCCACGTCGTGCGTGACCATGACGACCATGGGACGGTGGCTCGACCACATGGAGAGGATGACGTCCTGCATGGTCATGCGGGTAAAGGCGTCGAGAGCGCCGAGCGGTTCGTCGAGCAAAAAGACCTGCGGGTTGTTGACCATGGTGCGCAGCAACGCGGCGCGCTGGGCCATGCCGCCGGACAGCTGGTGCGGCCAGTTCTTGCGGAAGTCCCACAGTCCGGCGGTTCTCATCAGTTCCTCGACTTCGGCCTCATGGCCGCGCAGCTGGCCGCGCATTCTCAGGCTGAAGGCGACGTTTTGCTCCACGGTCAGCCACGGAAAAAGCGTCGGTTTTTGAAAGACCATGCCGCGCACGGGAGCGGGGCCGTCAATGACTTCACCGTTGAGAGTCACTTTTCCGGTCGTCGGCACGATCAGTCCGGCGATCAGGCGCAGGATGGTCGATTTGCCGCAGCCGGAGGGGCCGATGACGCTGATGAACTCGCCGGAACGAATCTCCACGTTGATGTCTGCAAGGGCTTCGGTGACGGAACTGCCGGCGCCGGCGTTGGCAAAACTTTTGCTGACGTGGTCGAGTTTGAGGATATTTTCGGACATGACGGCCTACCTTTCCTGCCAGCGCAGCACGTAGCGCCGCACCGCGCCCAGCAGCGCGTTGACAAGCACGAAGATAACGCAGATGGCAACGACGGCGGCGTACATGTTGCCGTAGCGGGCCCAGCTTTTCTGCCAGGTGATGTACCAGCCAAGTCCCGACTCGACGCCGATCATCTCCGCCACCATCAGGGCGACGCAAGCTGTGCTCATGCCCTGAGTCATACCCTGCAGAATGTTCGGCAGCGCCGAAGGTACGGCGATAGCGCCGACGAGGCGCATGCCTTTGACGCCCAGCGTGCGCGCCGCCTCGAAATAGGCGGGGTCGATGTTGGTGATGCCGGTCTTGGTGGCGATCGTGACGGAATACCACACGCCGAGGGCGATGATGAACACGCTGCCGCGAAAGAGCGTGGCGGCCAGCACCATGACGACGGGAAGCCAGGTCGTCGATGGGATGGCTCCCAGCAGGCGCGTAAACGGCTCGATCCAGTAGTTGACGTTGCGGTTGTAGCCGCAGGCAATGCCGGTCACCAGCCCGGCGCCGACGCCGATGAAGTAGCCGGTGAACAACAGGATCAGCGAGTTTTTGGCGCAGTCCATCAGGTAGGCCCAATCGGCGACGGCCGCTTCCAGCATCTGATCGAGCCACGGAAAGTACGGCAGCGGCAGGCCGCCCGTCTTGAGCGTCAGCCAGTCGTAGCCGGCCAGCGCCAGAAAGACGAACGTATAGAAGGGGGCTTTGTAGCGCATCCAGCGGAAGGCGCGGCGCCTGCAAAACGAGGCGAGAAAACCGATCAGCGCCAGCCCCATCAGGGCGAGTATGAACCAGTTGTAGTAGTTGCCATGGGTATTGCCCTGCAGATCGGGAAGGCAGTTGTACTCCCACAGGGCGACGCCGCCGGCGACGACGGGAAGGAAACAGACGACGTAATCGAGAAATTTCTGAAATTTCGTTTTCGGGCGGCTCTCGAGAATCGCCAGTTCGTCCCGCGTCAGACGGCGGGGCGGCATCCCGGGAGCTTGACCGTTTTCATGGCCGGGCATAAAGAAAAAATCTCCTCTCTTCGGCAAGCACCGCGCAGCGCTGGTTGCCTGTCACATTTTCTGTTCCCGTTTCGCGCCGGACGGAAACGCAAAAGAGGGGGAGCCGCCGCAAGCCCTCCCCCTTTTGCGCCATACCGCCGGCAGATCTTGTTCACGCCGGACGGAAGCTCCGTCCGGCGCAGATCATTTCGAAAAGATGAACTGCATGAAACGGAGATAGGTATAAACCACGAACACGACAGCTATCAGCGTCGCCGCCGGCACAAGGTACGGCACGAGCGGCAGGGCGTGCCCGAGCTTGGCGGCGCAAGCCGCTCCCTGCTTGAAGGCAATCGCCGAGATCACGAACGGGAAGGTAAAGGCCGCATAGCTGGGATAGAACGGCAGTTTCAACATCGATAAACTCCTGACCAGCGCAAAGACGTACGTCAACAGCGCCAGCGCCAGCAGGAAGGCCAGCATCGCGAAGGATTTGGGCATGACCGACTGCACATAACCGGCCACGCAAAGGCTTGTGGGCGCCGCATAGACGCAGATCAGCGGCATCGCCGGCTCCGGCACGGGCAGCGTTTGATACCGCTTCGTCACCACGAACAGCAGGATCAGAAGCGCCGCAAACCAAAACCAGAAAGCGATGGTGCCGACATCGGCGCCGCGCCCATAAGCGGGTGCAGTCACCGAAGCGACGACAATGCCGACATAGAGGATGAAGAACACCGTGGTGACTTTTTTCAAGTCAAAGTTGCGCACAAACTTGAGAGTGAACCAAACGATCAGCACCACGTGCAGCGCCACGGCGAACCACCACAGGACGCGCGCCGCTCCGCCGGCAAAGGGCAGAATATAAGTGCTCAGCAACATCAGCGCCATCGGGAACGTGGCGGAGACGCCCGCCGTGATCGGATTTTGCATGTCCTCTTTGACCGCGGCGGGGAAGCAGAACAACTTCAGCAGCAGCAAAACCAGCAAAAACGCCGCCAGCAAACCGCAGACGCTGCGGATCCCTTCGCCGTAGCTCTGCAGCAGATTGCCCAGCGCGGCGACGCCCAGCATCACGCCCGCCGCGGGAATCGGCACTTTCTTGATGAACTGCATCCGTCAACCTCCGTTCAAATCAGTTCTTCGCAGGCGGCAAATACGGCGCTTTCAAACCTTCGATCGGTCCGTCGTCAACGTTTTTGATGTTCAGCTCGCGGCACAGGATCTCGGCGACCTTGCCTGCGCAGAGACCGGTGAAAGCAATGCACTGAGCCTTGTGTTCCCCTTCGGCCATCTCAAAGCCTCTGGTGAGCACGCGGCAGCAGTTCGCGTGTTTGGCGTTCGCGTCCCTGAACCAGTCGTGCAGCTCGTGCGTGAGCTTCATGCAGTAATTGACCTTCGGATCCTTGGGGCCGTCCTGCGTCGTACGGCCGAAAAACAGGCCCAGCGCCATGATGCCGCCGTTCAGCGCCCCGCACATGCAGCCGGAACGACCGGCGCCGATCGCCATGCCCGACGACAGAGCGATGACTTCTTCGGGGACGTCCACGTTGAAATCGCTTCTGATCGCCGACATCACCGCCTCGCAGCAGAAGAAACCGTTTCTGTAAAGATCTTCCGCGTGCTTCTGGACGGCCTTCGGGCTGACCTGTTCGACTGAGTACTTTACCATTGAAAAACTCCCCCCTTGAGATGAGATATGATTGGATGTTTTTTTGCCGGGAGCCCCCTCGCGGCAAAAACATCCTGAAAAACAGGATACGAAAAAAACTACTCGTGCTGGAGCACGGGATCCCAGACCTGCTTCATCAGCGCATCGGTATCCTTTTTGGCGTCGATGAGGCCGAATGTCTTGTAGTCGTCGATGATGTTGCGCAGCGCGGCTTCCGTAGCTTCGTCGCTGATGCTGTAGTCGTAGGTCTTGAAGATCTCGAGCACGAGCTTGGGATCGCCGGCCGCCCACTTGTTCGCCTGAAGCACGGCCACGGCCTCTTCGGGATGTTCCATGATCCAGGCGCTGGCGGCCTCGTGCGCGCGGGTCAGTTTCTTTACGGTAATGGGGTTCTCGTTGTAGAAGTCGAGATGTACGGCGTGGATGCAGCAAGGCTCCTGCTTGAAATCCTCGTCGAAGGTCAGCGAGCGGATGATGCGCAGTTCGCCGCTGTCGAGGAATTTTTTGGCGAACTGGTCGCCGAGCAGCGCCGCCTGCACTTCCCCCTTCTTCATGGCCATCACGGCGATGCCGGCTTCGGCGACTTTCCATTTGATCTGGCGCGGATCAACCTTGTCGTGGTTGAAAAAGCGCATGGAAATGTTCTGATCGGAACCGCCGATGCCGTCGGGAATGGCGACGTATTTGCCGACCAGATCGGCCGTAGTCTTGATTGGACTGTCCACGGGCACATACAGCGATTTACAGCCCGAATGGATGCCCGTGGTGAACTTGACGCGCACGCCATTGACGGTGGGAACGAGCATCGTGGCGATATGATCGCCCGTCACGTCCACCTTGCCGGTGCCGATGGCGTCGATCTGACCGCTGCTGCCGCCGGCCATACGAATCACTTCGGTCTTCAGCCCTTCCGCTTCGTAAAAACCTTTCAGCTGGGCGATGCCGAACGTGCCGAGGCAGAGACCGCCGTTGTAACCGATCTTGATGACGCGGCCGTAGGCGGGTTCCTTCCTCCAGGCGGCGTCTTCCTCTTCCCTCGTCATGGCGGCGGCAGGCGCAGCCATCAGCGCGGCGCAGAACAGAACGACAAGAAACTTTTTCATCAACGGCTCTCCTTTAAATATTGTGTTTTTCGTAAAACAGATAAAAAGTCACTTCAGGTCAGACTCTTGTTACTTGGCGCTGAACTGATCGTACGCTTCCAGCACGATCCCGGCATAAGCCGAGCTGGGGCCGCCGCCCATAAGGACGGCGACGCCAAGCGCTTCGACCAGCTCTTCGCGCGTGACGCCGGCCTTGATGGCGTTCTGGACGTGCGAGTTGATGCACATTTCGCAGTGGGACTGCAGGGCAAGCATCAGCGCGATCAACTCTTTCGTCTTCAAAGACAAGGCCCCGTCTTTCAGCGCGGCGGCCCCGAGGGCGCTAAAAGCCTGCGTCGCTTCGGGGGCGGCTTCGCGCAGCTTTTTACCGCGCAGGGCCGCCTGGCGCGCCGCGTTTTTATAATCGATCTGCGACTTGACCGCCGCGGCATTCTTTTCGCTCATAGCAATGTTCTCCTTTCAAACAAAGTGCCGACACCATAAAAATCAATCGTGCTGCAAGACCGGATCCCAGATCTTTTTCAGGATCTTGTCGGGATCGAGGCGGGGATCGAGAATGCCAAAGCCTTGGTAATCGCGGATGATAAGACGCAGTGTCTCTTCCGTCGCCTGATCGCTGATGCCATAATCCAGAGTTTTCTGAATGGACTGCACAAGGTCGAAGCCGCCAGTGACGTACTTGTGGTCGAGCAGGAGGCGGACGCTCTCGTCGATATTGTCGAGAATCCACTGACTGGCCTTTTCATGAGCGCGAGTCAGTTTCTTCACGGTGATCGGGTTCTCGTTGTAGAAGTCCAGATTGACGGCATGAACACAGCAGGCTTCTTTCTTGAAATCATCGTCGTAAGTCAGCGAACGCACGATGCGCAAAGTACCATCGTCGAGGAAGCGGCGCGCGAACTGATCTTCAAGCAGCGCGGCCTCAATCTCTCCGCTCTGCATGGCCATGATGCTGACTCCCGCTTCAACGACCTTCCATTTGATGTCGCAGAAGGGACTGATACCGTCGCGGCTGAAAAAGCGCATGGCGATGTTCTGATCGGAGTCGCCAATGCCGTTCGGCACAGCCACCGTCTTGCCGACCAGATCTTTTGTGCTCTTGATGTCGCCCTTGGCGAGCACGTACAGTGATTTGCAGCCGGTGTGGATGCCCGTCGTGAATTTCATGCGCACGCCGTTAACCGTAGGAATGATGAACTTAGCGATGTGGCCGCCCACCACGTCGACTTTGCCGGTGCCGATGGCATCCACATCCTTGGTCATGCGCGTGATCTTGACTTTCAGCCCCTCTTCGGCGTAGAAGCCTTTGATGTCGGCAATGCCAAAAGTGCCGAGACACAGTCCGCCGTTGTAGCCCACGTTAATCACGCGCCCATACGCCGGCTCCTTCTTCCAGGCCGCATCTTCCTCTTCCTTCGTCATCGCGAAGGCCGCGGAGGAAACAAGCACTGCCATACCCGCCAGAACCGCAACCCGTTTTCTGTTCATGAAACGATCGCTCCCTCTCAACCGTTAATAACGGTTATAGTTTTTATGCTCAATTTAAAATATCATCCGGCTTTTGAAAAGTCAATTTGCATTTATGAACAGTATTACCCTTAAGAAAGCGTTTTGCCGCGCCTTGGGCTATCCGAAAGTTCTGCTTCGTCGTAAATCATTAATTCCGTCCGAAAGAATCGTTTGCAAAGGAGCGTTCCTGCCTTATTGTTTTACGGCTTCGAGAGTACGCTCAAAATTTTCCGGCAAAACCGAGAAACACATGCCAAAAATCACAACGCGGCGTTCTCTTTTTGTCCGC
>NZ_ADFP01000103.1 GCF_000177335.1 Pyramidobacter piscolens W5455 | reverse complement strand
GCCGCGGAGCGCATGGCTCAGGCGCTCGACGCCGCGCTGCCGCTGCCGGCGGGCGTGCGATTTCTCGCCTGCGGCGGCGCAATGGGAGAAACGCTTTTGAAAGATCGACGGCTTCCCTACGAAGTCATCTGGCGGCCTTCGGGCGAAAGCCGCGCCGCCGACACGCGTGCGGCCGTCAAGGTTATGGCGGCCGCCGGCGCGGAACTGATCTTCTTCGCCGGCGGTGACGGCACGGCCCGCGATGTCTGCGCCGCGCTGGACGGGGCGGAAATTCCCGTGACCGGCGTGCCGGCGGGCGTCAAAATCCATTCGGCGGTGTACGGCGTCACACCTGTGCGCGCCGGCCAGCTGCTGCGCAAATTCGCCTCCGGCGGCGTGAAGGAGCTGACCGACGCCGAAGTGATGGACATCGACGAAGAAGCTTTCCGCCGCGGCACGGTCAGCGCCCGCCTCTACGGCTATCTGAAAGTGCCGCTCGACCGCGGCTGCCTTCAGGATCGCAAATCCGGCGGCGCGAACTCCGACGCCTGCGACCGCTCCGCCATCGCCGTGTGGGTCGCGGAGCACATGGCCCCCGGCCGCCTGTATCTGGTCGGCTCGGGCACGACCACCCAGGCGATCATGGACGAGCTGAAGCTGCCCGGCACGCTGCTGGGCGTCGACGCCGTCAAAGACCGCCGCCTGATCGGCGCCGACCTGACGGAGCGCCAGCTTCTCGACCTGGTCGAGCCGGGCAACACCACGCTGATCGTCACCGTCATCGGCGGGCAGGGACACATATTCGGCCGCGGCAACCAGCAGCTCAGCCCCGCCGTGCTGCGCCGCGTCGGCGTGGAAAACGTGACGGTCGTCGCCACGCCGGCCAAGCTGATCGGCCTGTTTCCCAGGCCGCTGCTCGTGGACACCGACGACCCGGAACTCGACCGCCGGTTCGCCGGCTACGCCGCGGTGGTGACCGGCTACGACCGCCGTCAGATGTGCCGCTTGGAGTGCTGAGATATTTCCGACGTTTTGCCGTAGAATAAAAAAGTTCGGGCGAAGCGCCCGAACGGGAACATTTTTTGAGGAGGTCTTTTTATGGCACGTTATGAAGAGCTGAGAGGCAAGCGCGTGATGGTCACCGGCGCGGCCAGCGGCATCGGACTGGCGACGGCCTGTCGTTTCGCGTGCGAGGGGGCGAAGGTTTTCATCGTCGATTACAACAAAAAAGCCCTTGAGGCGACGCAGAAGGAGCATCCCGAGTTCGCCGGATTTTCCGCGGCCGACGTCTCCGACGAGGAGAACGTGAAGCAGGCTTTCGCGGAAATGGACCGCCTGCTGGGCGGCATCGACGTGCTGATCTCCAACGCCGGCATCTCCATCCGCAGCGACGCGCTCGACATCCCCTACGCGCAGTGGAAAAAAGTGATGGACATCAACCTGGGCGGCATGTTCCTCTGCGCCAAAGAGGCGGGGCGCCGCATGAAGGCGCAGGGCGGCGGCGTCATTCTCATGACCGCCTCCAGCAACGGCACCGAAGGCCACCGCTGGTACGCCGATTACAACGCCTCCAAGGCCGGCGTGATCCTGCTCACCAAGACGCTGGCGCTCGAACTGGCCCCCGTCGTGCGCGTCAACTGCGTGTGCCCCGGTTACGTGCTCACGCCCATGCAGCGCGCCGAGTACACCGACGAGATGCTGGCCAAGGTCAACGAAGGCATCCCCATGAAGCGCCACGCTACGCCCGAGGAGATCGGCGCGCTTTACGCCTTCCTCGCCAGCGACGACGCCCAATACATCACCGGCGCCGACATCCGCATCGACGGCGGCGAGACGGCGGGGCTGTATTCGTAAGATAATATTCGCGTGACAATGTAAAAGATCCCTTAGATCCTGAACCCCCGACGATGGCCGGTGCGTTCTCAGCCCGGTCTGAGGGATTTTTTGCAAAACAGAAACCGTACTGCATAAGAGGGGGGAGTTTTAATGGCGGACCAGAACTCTGAAAGCGTATTTAACGAGGAAGCGTCAACTTATTTCAGGCCCAAAACGTGGGTGTCTTTCGTCATTGTCGCGTTTCTGATTTGTTCCATGTGCAGCGCGATCTTTGTCACCGGAGTGCAGCTGCATATCACAATGATGGTCAGCATGGGGTTCAGCATGCTGCTTCTTGCGTTTGACGGTTGTTCCTACAAAAAACTTGAGGCGGCCATCATATATGGCGGCAAGCTTCTTATCCCGACTCTGGTCCTGCTGTATTGCATCGGCGCGTTGATCGGGGCATGGATCGCCGGTGGAACGGTGCCGATGATCATTTACTGGGGATTGCGGCTGATTGATCCGAAATACTTTTTGGTGACAGCCTGCTTGGCTTGTATGGTGGTATCGATGGCTTCCGGCAGTTCGTGGTCTACGATCGGCACCGTGGGCGTCGCGCTGATGGGGGTCGGCGTTGGATTGAACGTGAATCCGGCAATGACGGCGGGAGCTGTCGTCTCGGGAGCGGCGTTTGGCGATAAAATGTCGCCGTTGTCCGACACGACGAATATTGCTCCGGCTGTTGCCGAAGCGGATTTGTTCGATCATATTCGCGCGATGTTATATACAGGCGGCCCGGCAATAGTATTAGCTCTGGCCGGTTTTGCCATTTTGGGCTTTCAAACCAGCGGGACGACGGATGAGGCAACTGTACTGAACATCATGACGTCGCTCCATGGGCTTTTCAGGATGAACGTTTTAACGTTGATTCCCGCCCTTATCGTTCTGCTCCTCGCGTTGAAACGCTTCCCCGCGTTCCCTACGCTGTTGATTTCGATGCTTACGGCGGCGTTGCTCGCTGTCGTAATGCAAGGCCAGAGTATTCCGTCGATCCTGACGATCATGGAGCAGGGATTTGTTTCGAATACCGGAGTGGAGCAGATCGACAAGCTGTTGACGCGCGGCGGCATCTTCTCGATGAACTACAACTGCGGACTGAGCACGCTTGTCATGGTTTACGGCGGCATCCTTGAAAAGTGCGGGGTCCTCGACGTGCTTCTTGAAAAGATGCATTCTTTTACGAAAACGGTCGGCCGCCTGGTCGCAACGACTGTCTGTCTGGAAATTTTTCTGAACTTGATCACGGCGAGCCAGTACATGACGATCATTCTCGGCGGCAAACTGATGATGCCGGCCTACAGAAAGCACGATTTGCTTCCGCAGTGCCTGTCGCGGACCTTGGAAGATTCCGGCACGGTCACGTCGTTGTTGATCCCCTGGAATCTGTGCGGAGCGTTCGCGACTGCGGCTATCGGCGTGAACAGTTTCTCTTACCTCCCTTATGCTTTATTCAACTGGCTGTGCCCATTGATCGCCGTAATCTGGGGTTTTACGGGGCTGTTCCAGTGGAGAACGGGCGCTATCTCCAGCAAAAGGACATATCGTCGCGAAGATTCCGTTGTCGATGCGGAGTAAAGTTTTATGCCGATTTTTTCAATGACGCTTTTTTATTGAAAACCAGTATGAGACAATCAAGGAAGGTTATCGCAAGGCAATGGGGCGTTGGGTGTCTTATAAGTGAGAAATGGTACTGGAATGACACCGAAAAGAAAGAGAGGAGATTCCCATGATCGCTCTGCACGAAAAGACGCGCCGTATCTCTCAGTGTTCGTTTGGAGGAGGCATTCGCGACATCGCCGATGCCTGCAATAAACTCGAGAAAAAAGGCATGAAGACGTTTCACTTTGAAATCGGCGAGCCCGACTTCGACTCTCCCGAAGAGGCAAAGGAAGCTTGCAAGCGCGCCCTCGACGAGAACAAAACACATTACACTTCGATGTATGGCATCGAGGAGCTCCGCACCGCAATTTCCGAACATGAAGCTCGCAAAGGTTACACGTTGGATCCGAATAATCTTGTTGTAACCTGCGGCGCGGAAGAGGCGTTGATGACTCTAATGCTTGCGTTGCTCGATATCGGCGACGAGATTGCTCTCTTCACGCCGTGCTACCTTGCGTATCGCGAAGAGGCTCTGTTCGCCGGCGCGGTGCCGGTCGAGGTGCCGGCGAAACTCGGCGAGTACTACGGCATCGACATGGAGAAACTGAAAGCCGCGGTGACCGACAAGACCCGCATGATTCTCCTCAACACGCCGAATAACCCCTCCGGTTGCGTTGTGAGCCGCGAAGACATGGACAAACTTGTCGGGTTCGTCAAAGGGAAGAACATCTGGTTGGTTGCCGACGAGTGCTACTCCGAGATTATCTATGGCAAAAAGCATGTTTCGCCGCTCGATTATCCGGAGATCGCCGACCAGACGATCATCGTCAGCTCTTCGTCCAAGACGTTCGCCATGACGGGCTGGCGCATTGGCTATGCCTATGTTCCGCGTGCCGTGGTTCCGATGCTTGCCAAGGCTCATCTGATGACTACAAGCTGCGCGTGCGCGTTCGGTCAGATCGGTGCGGCTGCCGCGTTCAGAGACTGCAAAACTTTTACGCAGGAGAAGGTGGCACGATTCAAGGAACGTCGCAACGTCGTCGTTGAAGCGTTGAAAAAATGCCCCGGAGCGGATTTCCCGTCGCCGGAAGGCGCGTTCTACGTTCTGCCGTCCATCGAAAAACTGAACATGAAACCGCTTGATTTCGCGATGGGCTTGATGAACAAATACGGAGTCGCCGTAGTCCCAGGCGATTCCTTCGGCATCAAAAACCACGTGAGAATTGCCTATACGGTCGGTATCGACGCGATCCGTTCCGGCATGGAGCACTTCGTCGCGTACTACAATGAGTGTCTTGCGGCTGCACGGAAATAGCAGGCATCTGAAGCCAAAAGTTTTCAACCGCTTTCGCCGGGTGAGTTATGCGACGCCTAACGGCGCGGGTGCGGCTGATAAACGGTTGGTTAGTGACTCATACGAGTTTTCGTTAAAAAAGCACAGGTTCTTCGCCCTTGTTATAGCGCCGAAGGCACGTTGAAAACTACATGAAATCGCGTGCCGGCGCGGCATAATCAATGATGCCTTTAGTTGAAAATCAGTATGACAGATTCCGGCCGCCTTTTACGTGGCTCCGGTGCAGCTGAAAAATTTGACCTCGTTAAGGAGGCGGTATCATGTCGAAATCATGTGTCGTGACGGGAACCATATGGACCGGCGATCCGCGGAATCCTCGCGCGGAAGCCCTGCGCGTCGTTGATGACAGAATCGTTCAGGTAGGAGCGCGATCTTTCGTCGCTCCGGCAAAAGACGAAGACGTCTGGGATTTTGGCAGTTGCCTGGTGACGCCCGGATTCACCGATTCTCATATTCATTTTGGAGCTTACGCCCGCGCCGGTATGTATCCGGATTGCGGCACCGCGAACTCGCTTGAGGAACTGCTCGAATTTCTCCGGGCGCAGGTAAAAGACGCGGCACCCGGGCAGTGGATTCGCTGCGTCAACTTCATTGAGCTGAATTGGAAGCGTCCGGCCGTCCCGAGTCGTCTTCAGCTCGACGGCGTTGCGCCGGAGACGCCGTTGCTCGTGAGCCATTACGGGGCTCATTTTCACGTCGCGAACACGAAAGCGTTTGAACTTTCGGGCCTGTGGGATTCGCATGATCCGGAGATCGAACGCGGCGCGGACGGACTGCCGACGGGACGCTTGTTCGACAGCGGCGCCGACGCGATGATCAAAGCCGTTGAAGCTCAGTACGAGACGAACGAAGCGCTGATGTCTTTCTCCGAAAGAGCGCTGAAAAAACTGTCGTCGATGGGGATCGTGGCGCTGCACGCCTGTGACGCGCCGTCCTACGCCCTGGGCGAGAGGCCCGACATCCTCCAGGATCTTGATGAAAGAGGCGCGCTGCCGATGCGCGTGTTCCTCTACCACGACGAGCTGCCGAATTTTGCGATTCGTTCCGGAGCCGGTCTGAACGGCGGGCATATCGCCTACGCCGGCCTCAAACTCTTTGCCGACGGATCCCTGGGAGCCCGCACGGCCGCCCTGAATGAGCCGTATTCCGACAAAGACGACGAATGCGGCCGTCTGCTGTACACTGATGAGAAGTTGATGGAAAAACTTCGCGCCGCGCAGAAGCGGCGTATTCAGGTGCAGGTTCACGCGATCGGCGACGCGGCGAACGAACAGGTGGTTCGCTGCATGGAGGCCGTTCAGAGAGAGCTTGGCCGGCCGACGTTTTCATACCGCCTGAATCATGCGATCGTGCTGCCCGAGGGAATGCCCGAACGCATTGCCCGCGCGGGGATCGTCGTCGATCTTCAGCCCATCCAGATGTGGGATGACCGCAACATGGCGCCTTTGCGCCTTGGCGGACGCTTGTATCGTCGGGCGTATCAACTTCGCCGGCTTGCTGACGCGGGCGTGCTGCTGACGGGATCGAGCGACGCTCCGTGCGATGATCCGAATCCGTGGTACGGCATGGGGATCGCGGCGACGCATCGCGGCCTCGACGGTGCGATGCTGGAGGGTCAAGATGCCGGCCAAAAGCTGACGCGTGACGAGGCGCTGGCGTTGTACACGACGAACCCGTGGAAGGCCCTTGGGGTGAAGGACGGCACGTCCGGAATGCTCGTTCCCGGTGCCCGCGCCGACATCGCGGTAGCCGACAGGAACGTATTCGAACTTGCTCCTGAAGATTTGTGCAAGGTGAAAAACCAAGCGACGTTTTTTGAAGGGCGGCGGGTGTTTTAAAAGATTTATTTGGAAAGGCGGAAGCGTTCGTTGTGGCTGCTCGCCAACAGGGAAAACGCCGGATTGAAGAGAGTGTCTGGCATCGGCATGTCCGGTTTTCCTGAGTTCTAAGATTTTGTATTGCATAATTTTAAAATCGTAGATAAAATAATATCCGTAAAATATCTCCGCACGAGAAGAGAAAAGGGGGAGCAGGTTGAGCGAAGGGGGGAGAGATTTTACCGGAGGGATCTCATTTCTTTTCGGGAACCGCGGAAGAATTCTAGAGGGAGGTTTTTTGTATGATCGCACTGGTAAAGCTGCTGCCGATCTGCGTTATGGCCGGACTGATGCTTTCCGGCATGGACATCCTGCTGGCGTCGCCGATCTCCTTTATCTGCGCCTGCCTCGTGGCGATGGTTACGGACCATTACAAGTTCAACGAGCTGCTTGACGCGGCGCTGGACAACCTGAAGAACTTCCTGATCGTGTTCCTGATTTTGGAAGCGGCCTACGCCGTGGCCGAGTGTTTCATGGCCACGGGCGTGGCGGCCGCGATCATCAATCTGGCGCTGTCGCTGGGACTGACGGCCAAGCTGGTGGCCGTGGTGGGGTTCCTCGTCACCTGCGTGCTGTCCGTGGCCACGGGCACGTCGTGGGGCACGATCGCGGCCTGCGCACCGATCTTCCTGTGGCTGAACCACATCGTCGGCGGCAGCGTGGTGCTGACGTTCGCCGCGATCGCCGGCGGTTCGTGCTTCGGCGACAACATCGGCCTGATCTCCGACACGACGGTGGTCAGCTGCGGCATGCAGAACGTGCAGCTGGTCGACCGCATGCGCTATCAGGGCGTGTGGTCGGGGCTCTGCCTGCTCGTCAGCGCCGTGATCTTCTATTTTGCGGCCGTGGCGATGGGGCTGCCCGATACGGAAGGTTCGGCGGCCGTGGCGATCCAGCAGATCCCCGAGGGCGTGTGGACGGTCCTGGCCGATAAACGGCCCGCGGCGGTGACGCTGCTGAAACAAGTGCAGGCGGGTGTGCCCTATTACATGGTGATCCCGCTGCTGGTCGTGCTTCTTCTTGCCGTCCGCAACGTCAGCACGCTGATCTGCCTCGGCGCGGGCATCCTCTTCTCGGGGCTTCTCGGCTGGGTGGCCGGCACGGTGACCGACATCAACAAGTTTCTCCAGCTGGTTTACGACGGCGCGTCGGCCGCGGGCGGCTGGTCGATCGCCATGATGCTCTGGGTCGGCGCCTTCGGCGGCGTCATGCGCAAGATGAACGCGTTCGATTCGATCGCCGCGATGATCTTGAAGGTCGTCTCCAAAGTGCGCCAGCTGATGTTCTGCAACGCGCTGCTGTGCCTGATCGGCAACGCGGCGATGGCCGACGAGATGGCGCAGATCGTCACGATCAGCCCGATCATCAAGAACCTCACGGAGAAATCGGTGCGGGGCGACGAAAAGGCCATGTACCGTCTGGCGCTGCGCAACGCCACGTATGCCGACGCCATGGCCGTGCTCGGGTCGCAGCTGATCCCGTGGCACGCCTACATGGGCTTCTTCATGGGCATCGCCACGTCGGTGTATCCGCTGGCGGCCGACACGCTGACGGTGATGGGCGTGATCACGCACAACTATTTCGCCTGGGTCGCCGTGGTCTCGATGCTGGTCCTGACGATCACCGGCTGGGACCGTTTCATCCCACTGTTCAGCATCCCCCGCGAGCCGGAGGTCAGCTTGAAGAAAGAAGCGGCTGCGTCTGAGGCGGTCTAAATCCGGCGCCAAAAGGAAAACGGTTCCAAGGCAAAAAATATGGGGGGAAGAAGCGGGCTGACGTTCGGCCTGCCTCTTTCCCCCTTTCGTTTGAAGGCGCTTGCGGCGAATGCCGGGAAGGAGGGCTCATGAAGAAAAAATTGGACAATAAGCTGTATAAATTTGAAATCATCAAAGGCCGGGAAGACGTCGCGGAAGAGTGGCTTCGTTTCCTGAACGACAACAGGGAGACGGGCGAACGGCTTCTGAAGGAGGAGAAAGCGTATTTGGAGGCTTATTTCAAGGCGGTCGAAAACGGCGTGACATATCTGTACATGTTTTTTTCCGCCGAAGACGTGAATTTCTCGAACGACAAAGCCCTGAACCACGGAAGCGACGCCGACAAAAAGCACTTCGAGTATATGAAGGCGTGCGTCGACTTCTCAAAGGGGGCGGTCATGGACTGCCTTTTTTATCTCAACAACGTCGAGGACGCCGTCGAGTGAACTCGCCGCCCGAAGAACGCGCCGGACGGAAAGACACGGCCGCTGACGGAGACGCCGCCGCGCCGTCAGCCGTTCATCGGCGACCCGAAGGACGTGGATTACGCCGTTTTCTAGAAACAAAGCGCGCGGTGGCCGAAGACCCTTCTTGAAAATTGGTATGGAAAAATGCTTCGGCGGCGATGTTCCACGTGGAACATCGCCGCTGAAAAACGTCCGGCAGCTGTTAAGCTGCCGGACGTTGCGTTATGTCAGGGGTATGATGTTTTTCCGCTTTTCGTCGTTTTGCCGCGGCGGCGTTTGCGTTACCAGCCCATCAGCACGGCGATCTCGATCATGATCATCTGCGCGAGAAAGAGCATGGCGAAGAGCTTGGCGAACCATTTCAGCCACAGGTCGTAACGGATGTCGGCGAGGCCGCAGATGACGACGATGCCGCAGGTCGGCCAGAGGATGTTGGAGAGCCCGTCGCCGAACTGATAGGCCAGGCAGGCCACCTGACGGCTGACGCCGAGCGCGTCGGCCAGGGGTGCCATGATCGGCATGGTCACGGCCGCCTGGCCGGAGGCCGAGGGCACGAGGAAATTGATGACCGTCTGCACGACGAACATCAGCTGCGCGGAGATGGCCGAGGGCGCGTTTTTGAGCAGATTGGCGAGCGCGTTGATGATCGTGTCCATGATTTGGGCGTCCTTCATGATCACGACGATGCTCTTGGCCAGACCGGTAAGGATGCAGCCCCAGAGCACGCCTTTGGCCCCCGTCAGCATTTCGGCGCAGTACCTGTTGGGGTTCCAGCCGGAAATCAGCGCCGCCGCGGCCGACATGACGATGAACAGCCCGCAGAGCTCTTTGTAGCCCCAGCCCCATTGCGTCAGGCCGATCATCAGCACGGCCAGCGTGACGAGCACGTCGAGCAGGATCAGCCCGTGCCGCCAGGTGAACCGGTATTGGTCGAGCTCGCCGCGGTCGAAGGAATGGAGGCAGGGTTCGCCGTACATCACCGAGGACTGGGGCGATCTTTTCACTTTCGCGGCGTAGCGCATCACGTAGGCGATGCAGAGGCCCATGAACACGGCGAAGCAGATGGCGCGGTAGACGACGCCGGAATAGAGCGGCACGCCGGCGATGGACTGGGCGACGGCGACCGAATAGGGGTTGAGCGTCGCGGCCATGAAGCCCACGTACTCGCCGAGGGCGAGGATGGCAAATCCCGTCATCGCGTCGTAGCCGATGGCGACTCCGAGGCCGACGATCAACGGGTAGAAGCCGTAAAACTCGCTGAGCATGCCGAAGACCGAACCGCCCAGGCCGAAGAGGACCATGAGGATGGGGATGAGCAGCTTTTCGCGGCGGCCGACCTTTTTCATGACCTTGCCGATGCCGGCGTGGAACGCGCCGGTCTTGACCATGACGCCGAACGTGGCTGCGCAGGTGAGGATGACGAAGATGATGTCGGCGGCCTCGTAGCAGCCCTGATAGAGCGAGGCGAAAAGGCCGATGAAGCCGGTGGGCTTCGTCTGCGCCTTGGGGATGGCGTGGTACGATCCGGCGACGGCGACGCTGCGCATCGTGCCGTTGACGTCGACCTTCTGGTAGTCGAAGCTGCCCGACGGGATCACCCAGGACAGCGCGGCCATGACCGCGACGATGGCGAAGACGACCAGCCAGGTGTCGGGCATGTGCAGTTTCCTTTTTGCCGCCGCTTGGGCGGTTGGTTCGCTCATCATGAAAGACCTCCTCGAGAAAATTTTCGCCGGGCGCGCCGCGGCTGTTCCGCGAGGCTACGCCGACAGCGCGCCGCTGGCCTCGAGGGCCTGCTGCAGGTCGGCGATCAGGTCGGCGGGGTCTTCGAGCCCGACGCTGAAGCGGAAGAAGCCCTCGCGGTAGACGGGCGGATAGTGGGGCAGCTTGTCGCTGTTCTTGTCGTAGTAGACGATCAGGCTTTCGATGTCACCGAGCGACACGGCGTGCGTGATCAGGCGCAGGCTGTCGAGAAATTTCTGATGGACCCGCTCGTCGCCCTTGATGTCGAACGAGATCATGCCCGAGTACTGGCCGCCCATGAGGCGCTTGGCCAGTTCGTGCTGAGGATGGCTCGCCAGTCCCGGATACCAGATGAAGCGCACGGCCGGACTCCGTTCGAGGAATTCCGCCACCGCCTGCGCGGCGCGGCAGTGCTGAGCCATGCGCAGCGGCGCCGTCGCCAGCCCGCGCGCCACCAGCCAGGCGTTGAACGGGCTGAGGATGCCGCCGTAGTTGACCATGGCCTCTTCCTTGATCTTCGTCAGCAGCTCGCGGCGCCCCAGCACGCAGCCGCCGAGCGAATCGCCGTGGCCGTTGATGTACTTGGTCATGCTGTGGATCTCGAGGTCGGCCCCGTGCTCGAGCGGGCGCAGGCAGATCGGCCCGGCGAACGTGGCGTCGACGGAGAGCAGCGCTCCCGCCTCGTGGGCGATCCGCGCCAGCGCGTCGAGATCGGCGATGCCCGTGGTCGGGTTGCCGGGCGTTTCGGCGTGGATCAGCTTCGTGTTGGGGCGCACGGCGCGGCGCACCGCCTCCGCGTCGGTGATGTCCACGAACGTTACCTGGATGCCGTACTTCTTCGGCAGAAATTCGCGGAACTGCAGGTTCGTGGCGCTGTAACAGACCTCGGAGACGACGGCGTGGTCGCCCGAGTTGAGGAACGTGGTGAACACGCTCATCAGCGCCGCCACGCCGCTGGCGAACACTGCGCCGTCCTCCGCGCCGGCGAGGGCGCAGAGCCGGTCCTGCAGCACCATCTGGTTGACGTTGCGGTTGCGCTGGTAGATGTTGCTGTTGATGCCGCTCCAGTCGACGGGCGTGCCGTCGGTGGGAATGCGGTAGTTGGACGTCATGTAGACCGGCGTGTTGATCGCGCCGAAAGCATCGTCCCTGCGCGCGCCGGCGTGAACCGCCAGCGTGTTGACGCTCAGTTTCCGTTCCATGAAAAAACGCCCCTTTTCTGTCGCTGAGATTGTGATCGCGAAACTGCCGGAATGCAGCTCGATTTTATGCCAGAATCTCGAATCTGTAAAATGGCCCTTTCCCAGCGCCTGTCCTGCGGGGCTTTCAGCGCAGGCGCCGGAGCGAGACGATCAGGTTGCCGAAGCCGCCGTCCAGCCTTTTCCACGTGGCATCGACAGGGCAGACAAAGCGGTAGTCGTCGTTGCCGCGAAAGGCGGGGCCGTTCGCGTTGCCGGCGAGCGCGTCCCGACAGCCCCGAATCAGATCGTCGAGGATCGAGGCCGGCATTTCCGTGTAGTTATGGTCGACGACTTTGAAAAAATCGCTCCGTTCGTTCACGTTCACCGCTCCTCTCGCGCCGCGAAAAATGTCATATCGCCAAAGATACAACAAAGACGCTGCCCTGTCCACTGGAAAGAGCGGCGCCTCTCGGTCTTTG
>NZ_ADFP01000102.1 GCF_000177335.1 Pyramidobacter piscolens W5455 | reverse complement strand
TTTATGAGGCCTGTCTGAAGACGGGGGTCTCAACGGGAACGGACAAGGAGGAAAGGATCATGAGCAGCGAAATCGCTCTTGGAATAGAAAAAATCCGCGGGACGATCGAAAGCGCGTTGAAAGACGGCGCCACGCTCGGATCGCTGAACGACTGCCGCATCGCGGTATTCGGCAAGAAGGGCGCGATGACGGGCCTGCAGAAGATGCTGGGCAAACTGTCGCCGCAGGAGCGCCCCGAGGCGGGCAAGATCATCAACGGTGCCAAAGACGAATTTCAGTCGAAGCTCGACGAGGCGATCGAAAAGCTCGAGCGTCAGAAACTGACCGAGATGGAACTGCGCGACCGCGTCGACGTCACGCAGCCTGCCCGCGGCCGGGCTTGCGGCGGCGCGCATCCCGTCGTGCAGGTGACGATGGACGTGCTGGAAGTTCTTGAAGGGCTGGGGTTCGTGACCGTAACCGGGCCGGAGATCGAGACGGATTTCTTCAACTTCGAAGCGTTGAACATCCCGCCGCACCACCCGGCCCGCGACATGCAGGACACGTTTTACTTCGGCGACGGGCGGTTGCTGCGCACGCATACTTCCGGCATGGAGATCCACGCCATGCTCGACATGGGCGCGCCGCTGCGCGTGGCCTGCCCCGGACGAGTGTACCGCCGCGACAACGACCCTACGCACTCGCCGATGTTCCATCAGGTCGAAGGTTTGGTCGTCGATAAAAACATCTCCGTCGGCGACCTCAAGGGCTGCCTGGAAGCGATGATCCACGGCGTCTTCGGCAGGAAATTGAAAGCCCGCTACCGCGCCAGCTATTTCCCGTTCACCGAGCCGTCGATGGAAGTCGACATCGAATGCTTCAAGTGCGGCGGTTCCGATTGCCGCTGCCAGATCTGCAAGGGCACCGGCTGGCTCGAGATCGGCGGCATGGGCATGTGCCACCCCAACGTGCTCCGTTACGGCGGCATCGACCCCGACGTGTACAACGGCTTCGCCTGGGGCATGGGGCTCGACCGCATCGCCATGCTCAAATACGGCCTGACGGACCTCCGCGCGCTGTTCGACGGCGACGTTTCCTATCTTCTTTCCGGGAGGCATGAATAATGTTGCTCTCCATCAACTGGCTGAAAGATTTCATCGCGCTTGACGCGCCTCTTGAAGAGATCGCCGAGAAGCTGACGGTGACGGGCACCGAGATCGAGTCGATCGCGCGTCCCTGCGCGGCCGTCAGGGGCGTGCGCATCGCCAAAATCGTCGAATGCTCGCAGCACCCGACCAAATCCGGTCTGAAAGTGACTCGCCTCGACGTGGGGGAAAAAGAGTATCCGCTCTGCGTCACCGCGGCGCCGAACGTGAAGCTGGGCGACGTGATTCCCTGGTTCGCGCCCGGCTCGTCCACCGTCGGCGGCGTGGAGCTGGAGTATCGCGATTTCGACGGCTTCAACAGCGCCGGCATGATGGCGTCGGCCAAAGAACTGGGCGTGCCCGATCTGACCGACGTGTACGGCATCCTCGTCCTGCCGCAGGACGCGCCGCTCGGCGCCGATGCCGGCGCGTGGCTGGGGCTGGACGACACGGTCTTCGACATGTCGGTGACGCCGAACCGCGGCGACCTGCTCAGCGTTCTCGGCGCGGCTCTGGAGATTCACGCGCTGTTCCCGCAGTGCGGGCTGCATGTGCCGGAGATTCCCAAGCCCGGCTATGACGGCGAGTGGACGCTGCCGTTCGAAGGGATCTCGCTCGAAAGCGAAGGCTGCCGCGCCTACCGACTCGGCATGGCCGATTCGGTCAGGATCGCGCCGGCGCCGCTTCAGGCCGGCGTGAGACTGTGCATGGCGGGCATGCGCCCCATCAACAACATCGTCGACGCGACCAACTACGCGATGCTGGCCCTTGGCCAGCCGCTGCACGCTTTCGACGCGGCCAGCCTGCCGGGGCGCAACATCGGCGTGCGCGCCGCCCGCGACGGCGAAGAGATCGTCACGCTCGACGGCAAAAAACATCGGCTGCTGCCGTCCGACCTCGTCATCTCCAGCAGCGGCACCGGCGTGGCGCTGGCGGGCGTGATGGGCGGGCTTAACTCCGAAATCACGGAGAAAACCGAGCACGTGCTGTTGGAGAGCGCCAACTTCGCGGCCCCCTTCGTCAGCAAGACGTCGCGCCGCCTCGGCATCCCCAGCGAAGCTTCGTTCCGCTATTCCCGCGGCGTCGATCCACTGCTGACGGAGCGCGCCATGAATTACGCGCTGCATCTGATGGAGCGGTGGGGCGGCGTGCGCGCCTTCTCGCGCAGCCTTTACGCCCAGAACGGCGAGATCCGGCCGGTTCGCGTGCCTCTGACGGCGGAAAAGATGAAGAAGATCCTCGTTTGGGACGACATGGACGGCGCCGAGGCGGTCCTGAAGCGTCTCGGCATCGAAAAAGCGGCCGGCGGTCGGGATAAAGCCGAATACGAAGTGCCGACGCGCCGCTGCGACATCGCCATCGAGGAGGATCTGATCGAGGAAGTCGGCCGCATCCGCGGCTACGACGCGATCGAACCGACGATCCCCGTGCTGCACCGCGCCGGAGCGCTCAGCCCGGCCATGCGGCTGCAGCGTCTGCTCCGTTCCGTGGCGATCGGGCGCGGCTACACGGAGGCGGTGACGCTGAGCTTCATCAGTCCCGACAGCCTGACGCGGCTCCGTTATCCCGAGGCAGCCCAATGCAAGGTCGTGGCCAATCCGATCAGCGCCGACATGTCGGTGATGCGCCCTTCGCTGCTTCCGGGGCTGCTGAACGGCGTCGGCAAAACGGTGCGCGGCGGCTGGCGCGATCCCGTCCGCGTTTTCGAGTTCGGCCGCGTCTTCGTGCCGGAAAACGGCGCTGTCAGGGAAGTGGAGCGAATCGGCGGCGTCGCCTTCAGCGGCAAGGAAAAACGCGCGCTCTACGCCTCCTCGAAAGAGGATTTCATGCTGGTCAAGGGCGACGTGGAAGCTTTGGCCCAAAGCTGCAACGCCGCGCTGACGTTCCGCCGCGCGCAGCGTGCTGACGGACATGCCGGCCAGACGGCCGAGATCCTGTTCGACGGCAAAGTCGTGGGCTATTTGATGTGCCTGAAACCCGACATCGCCGCTCAGCTCGATCTCGACACGCCGCTGTACGCTTTCGAGCTGGACGTGGAACCCTTCATGGAGGCGCGGCTGCCCCGTTATGCCAAAAACAACGCCTATCCGCCGGTCTATCGCGACATTTCCATGCTTGTCGCCGGGGACGTTCCCGCCGACAGGGTGATCGCCGATATCCGCGCGGTCGCCGGCCCGCTGCTGAGCGCGGTGCGCCTTTTCGACGTCTACGAAGGGCAGGGCGTGCCCGAAGGCTTCCGCAGCATGGCCTTTTCGATGGCGTACCGTTTGAGCGACCGCACGCTGAAAGACGCCGAGGTCGAAGAAGAACATAGCGGCGTTCGTTCGGGGCTTGAACAAAAGGGCTACAAACTGAGATAATAAGAAGCAGGTTCTTGCAGAAATACAGAAAACTAAGGAGGAAGAAACGATGACCAATTTATCCGAACTCGATCAGCTCTTGGAGCGCGTTTCCGGCCGCATCGGCGAGTTCGCCGCGTCCAACGCCTCTTTGCAGGACGAACTGGCGAAGGTGAAGAAGCAGCTGGATGAAAAGGAGCTCGACAAGATCCGCGCGCTCAAGGAGAAAGACCGCGCCATCGAGGAGCTCGAGCGGGAGAAGATGAACCTTCAGAAGGAGAAGGAAGCTCTCGAAAGCAAGCTTGACGATATCGTCAAGAGCTTGAAAAACATCCTGCCCGACGCCGGCTTCGAAAGGCGGTAAGAACATGGAGGATAACACCCGGGAGGCAAGAGTCACTCTCGGCACTAAGACCTACCTCCTTCGTACGGCTCTTGAGCCCGAGCAGTTTGACGAAATTGTCGAATTCAGCCGGAAACTGTTTTCGTCCCTCGACCCCAAAGTCGATCAGGAGCGGCGGCTGGTCCTCGGCTGGATGTACATGGCGTACAAGCTGAAGCAGATCGAGGGAAAGCTCGATCTGCTCCTGACGAAATATTATTCTGCCGGCGACAGCGCGCCGGAGAAGAACGAGCGGGGAGAGGGCGCGGAATGACCCTCGTGGACGGATTCGACCTTTGCATGCTGTTGATCGTGGTCTTTTTTGCCGTGAAGGGGATTTTCCGCGGTTTTTCCGGCGAGATTTTTTCCCTGGCCGGCGTCATCGGCGGCGTTTATTTCGGCTTCAAATATGCCGATCCGGTGGACGCCGCGCTCAGGAATTTTTTCGGCTCGCTCAACGCTTCCGTGAGCCGGATGATCGCGATCGCGCTTGTTTTCTTTGCCGTCTGTATCGTCTGCGCGCTGATCGGCAAGCTTTTCCGCGCGCTGCTGTCGATGGTGTCGCTGTCGGCGCTGGACCGTCTGTGCGGTTTTCTGGTCGGCGGCGTCAAGGGCGCGGCGATCGTGATCCTCGTCGTCGTGGCGCTGCAGCATGCCGAGCGCTTTTTGCCCGGCGTGGAATTGAAAGACAGCCGCACGGTGCTGCTTGTCAACACGATCCTTCCCGACATCAAAAACTCTCTCGACGCTTTTTTCCCCAAACAAATCGTATAGTTGGTGATCCAAGTTGAAAATCGACAAAGAGGCGCGGCAGTCGCTCGAAATCGACGACGTCCTCGAGCGCCTTGCCGCGGGCGCGAGAAGCGAACTGGGAAAAAGGGCTCTCGTGCAGCTGGAACCTGCCGCCGACATGCCAAGCCTGATAAGCCGCCAGAATCTGCTGGCGGCTTATTTGAGCTTTACGGAGAGCGGCGGCAATTTCCCGTGGAACGACGCGGTGCAGATCGTCTCCGCAGCGCTGGACGAAGCGCGCCATACGGGGCTGCTGCTGGGGGAGGAACTGCTGAAGGCGCGCGTCCTGCTGACGCTGGCCATGGCCGTCAGGGAATGCGCGCAGACGGCGAAAGAGAGGTTTCCGCCGCTGGTCTGGTTTTATAACCGCATCCGCGAGTTTTCGGACGAGCTCAAACAGCTTTCGGTTTTGAACAGCGACGGCTCGCTGGCCGACGGCGCCTCGCCAAAACTGCGCGAGATCCGCGCCGAACTGGAACAGAAACGGCGCGAAGCGCGCGCCGTGGGCAACGGCTTCCTGAACGGCCCTTCCAGCGGCATGCTCCAGGAGCGCGTGCTTTCGATGCGCGGCGGCCGCTTCGCCGTATTGGTGAAGCAGGCTTTCATCAACCGCTTCCCCGGCATCGTCACCGACAAATCGGCGTCGGGCAACTCCGTCTACATGGAGCCGCACGCCCTCGTCGTCTTCAATAACCGCATCGCGGCGCTGCTGGAGCAGCAGCGTCAGGAAGAGCGCCGCATCTTCGGCGAACTGACGAAAATGCTCCTCGACCGCCGGAACGCCGTCGACGAAGCGGAAACGGCGCTGGCGCAGCTCGACCTGTTCTATTGCATGGACGACCTGATCCATTTCAAGCGCTGGCGCGTGCCCGAGCTGACGAAACGCTCCGAGTTCTGCTTTTACGGCGTGTTCCACCCGCTGCTGGGCGAGCGCGCCGTTCCCATCGACGTCTCCTGCGGCAGAGATTTCCGGGCGCTCGTCGTCACGGGCCCCAATACCGGCGGCAAGACCGTGGCGCTGAAAACGTGCGCGCTGGCCGTGTATCTGGCCTGGTGCGGCCTGCCTGTGCCCGCCGGCGACGGTTCCAGCGTCGGCGACATCTCCGCGATTTACGCCGATGTCGGCGACGAGCAGAGCATCGAACAGAGCCTTTCGACGTTCAGTTCCCATCTGAAACGCATCGTTTCGATGCTCGAAAACGCCGACGCCGATTCGCTGGCGCTGCTCGACGAACTGGGCGCCGGCACCGACCCGCAGGAAGGCGCGGCCCTGGGCATCGCCGTGCTGGAAGAGTTTTTGCGCCGCAAGACTCTCGTGCTGGCGACGACCCATCACAATCCGATCAAACGCTTCGCGACCACCACCCCCGGCGTGGAAGCGGCCTGCGTCGATTTCGACATGAAGACTCTCAGCCCCACGTATCATCTGCTCGTCGGCATCCCCGGCCAGAGCAACGCCCTGGCGATCGCCCGACGCTACGGCATGCCGCCCGGCATCGTCAAGCGGGCCGAAGAATGTCTGAGTTCCGACGAACTGAACGTCGAGCGCCTGATCGGCCAGCTGCAGGAAAAACGCCTGGCCGTCGAGAAGCTTTCGCGCGAACTGGCGCAGGAAAAACAGCGGCTCGACGCCGAAAGGAAAAAACTTCAGCAGAGCCGTTCCGAGACCGAACGGAAACGGGACGAAATGATCCTGAAAGCGGAGCGCGAATCGCAAAAAGTCCTCGACGACGCCGAGGCGAAAGCCCGAACGCTGCTCAAATCGCTGGAGGGCGCGGCCCGCTCGGCCGGGCACCGCGAGATGGCCCGGCAGAAAACGCAGATCGACAAGACCCGCGACACGTCGTCCGTGCGCCAGAACGCCATCGAAGTGCGCCGCGCGCCCCCTGCGCCCCGACTGGCGGTCGGCTCGTCCGTGAAGCTCAGCGACAGCAGCGTCAAAGGCGAGATCGTGGCCATCGACGGCAAGAACGCCGAAGTGCAGGCCGGCGCCATGCGCATCACCGTGCCGCTGGCGAAGTTGACGCCGACATCCGCGCCCCAGGCGCGGCAGAGCGCGGACGAGATCGCCATCGTGCGGCGTCCGGAAGGCGTGCCCAGCTCCATCATGGTGCGCGGCATGCTGGCCGACGAAGCGATCCCGATGGTGGAGCGCTACCTCGATCAGGCCATGCGCGCCGGGTACGGCGAAGTCGCCGTTATCCACGGCCGCGGCGAAGGCATCCTGCGCAAGCTCGTGCACCAGCTCTGCGCCCGTTTGCCCTACGTCTCCGAGTACCGCCTCGGCGACCACTCCGAAGGCGGCTGGGGCGTGACCATCGTGAAGTTCCGCTGATACGCCGGAATTGTTCCCTGCCCGTTCCGCAAAAAAACAGCACAAAAAAACAGGAGCCTCGTCTTGTGGAAAGACTGGGCTCCTGTTTTTCTATCCGTCGAAAGGAAACGACATGCCTCTCCCCGCGGGGGAGTTATTGAACAAAACTGGCTACCCCGCCTGGATTCGAACCAGGATCAAGGGAACCAAAATCCCTTGTGCTGCCGTTGCACCACGGGGTATTTTTTTCGGAAAAAAATGGCGCGCTCGGCGGGACTTGAACCCACAACCTTTGCCTCCGGAGGGCAACACTCTATCCAATTGAGCTACGAGCGCGCGTCATGGAACAGTAGGTAGAATACACCGATTTGCATTATCCGTCAAGAAGAGTCGGCGCGGGAAAAAATGAAGCGCGCGGCGAACTTTGTCGCGTCGGGGGAGGGCGCGCTCTCTTGCGTAACAGCGCACATTTCGTTTTTATATTTCTGATGATTTTATAGTTGACAAAACGAATGCGCTAGATTATATTCGATTTACCTTTGAAGGAAGGCGTCGCAATTGAAGTTGTGTTGCGTCCCGCGGTGTGAAGGCGGCCTCTGTAAAAAGTCGCGGCCTTTTGTTTTTTGCGTCGATTGACGTTCTATGTTTTGAGGGAGGCGTTCTGGTTGGTTGACAGAGAGTCGTTGAAGGAAAGAGTTTTTGCCGCGGTCGACGCGGCGGAGCCGATGGTCCGCGCCTATGCGGAAGACATCGCGGCCAACGCCGAGCTGGGATTTTTCGAAACGCGCACCAGCGCCAAACTGGCCGGGAATCTCGAATCGCTGGGATTGAAACTGAAGAAGGGCATCGCGCTGACCGGGCTTCGCGCCGACATCGGCGAAAACAAGGGGCCAAAAGTGGCGCTGATCGGCGAACTCGACGGCATCGTTTGCCGCAACCACCCGCAGGCCAATCCGCTCGACGGCGCTTCGCACAGCTGCGGGCACAATCTTCAGACGTCGATCGTGCTGACCGCGGCGGCGGCGCTGGTCAGAAGCGGCGTCATGAAGGAGCTCGACGGTTCCGTGGCGCTGATGGCCGTTCCCGCGGAAGAGTTCATCGAGATCGACCGCCGCAAGAAGATGCGCGACGAGGGCACGATCGCCTATCTGTGCGGCAAGCCGGAGTTCGTCCGTCTGGGCGAGTTCGACGACGTCGATATGGCGATGATGATCCACGCGGGCGAGTTCTCCGCGGGGCCGGCGTTTTCCGTCCCCGACCACGGCAACGGCTTCCGCGTGTTCATGGTGCGCTACGAGGGCAAGCAGGCTCACGCCGCCGCCGCGCCCGATCAGGGGATCAACGCGCTTTACGCCGCGGTCGCCGGCATCAACGCCGTTAACGCGCTGCGCGAGACGTTCCGCGACTCCGACCATGTGCGCGTCCACTTCATCATCACCAAGGGCGGCGATTCGGTCAACAGCGTGCCCGACGACGTGCGCCTCGAAGGCTACGTGCGCGCCGGCGACGCGGCGGTGATCGACTCGGTGTTCGCCAAGGTGGAGCGTGCCTTCAAGAGCGGCGCTGAGGCTCTGGGCTGCAAGTTCCACTTTACCAGCATTCCCGGCGACATGCCGCTGGCGGTTTCCGATTCGCTGAACCGGCTTTTTGTCGAAAACGCCGCGGCTCTGATCGGGCGCGACAAGGTGCTGACCGGCTCCTACTTTGCCGCCTCGACGGACATGGGCGATATCTGTCATTTGATGCCCGGCATCCATCCGTCGGCGGGCGGTTCCGTCGGCGCGCTCCATTCCGCGCAGTTCAAGGTGACGGACTTCCATGCGGCGGTGATGGATTCGGCCAAGGCTCTGCTGGCGACGGTCATCGAACTGCTGGCCGACGACGCGGCGAAAGCTCGCGAGATCATCGGCGGCTTCAAGCCCATTTACACGAAAGAACAGTATCTCGCGGCCATGGACGCCCGCTTCTCCGAATATTAGGTCGTGCCCGAGGGGCATGTGCCCTTCGGTTGAGCTTCGGCTTTATCTCTCCACGTTCTCTATTTCAGAAGGAGGCTTTTTGGTATGGAAACTGTCGGCAAAGCATTGAGAAACTGGAAGATCCACGCACTGGCGCTGGCCCTGTCGGTCGTCGCCGAGCTTATCGGCGGCAAGACGTTCGACGTCGGCCCGGCCAAGCTGGTTCTGGTGCCCATGTTCTACTCGTTCATTCTGGGCGCGGTCATCAGCCTGCCCAAGATGAAGCTCCTTTCCATGGACGACATGATGCAGGTCTCGTCGCTGGTCGGCGTGACGTTCTTCCTGCTCATGGCCCGCTACGGCACGCTGGTCGGACCCAGCTTCTGGAAGGTCGTCCATTCGGCTCCCGCGCTTTTGCTGCAAGAGTTCGGCAACCTTGGCACCGCCCTGCTGGGCGTTCCCTTCGCCGTGCTGCTGGGGCTGCGCCGCGAAGCCGTCGGCGCCGCCTTTTCCAACGCGCGCGAGTCGAGCGTCGCGCTCGTCGGCGAAAAATACGGCATCGACTCTCCCGAAGGACTGGGCGTCATGGGCGTGTACATCACCGGCACCGTCTTCGGCGCCCTGTTCTGCAGCTTCATGAGCTCCATCATCGCCTCGACGATCTCCTGGTTCAGTCCCCAGGCCCTGGCGATGGCCTGCGGCACCGGCAGCGCCAGCATGATGACGACCTCTTTGGCGCCGCTTGTGGCGATGTTCCCCGACCTGAAAGAAGAGCTTACGGCCTTGGCTGCCTCCAGCAACATGCTCTCCGGTTTGGACGGCCTGTACATGTCGGTCTTCATCGGTCTGCCCATGACCGAATTCCTCGTCCGCCTGTGCGGCGTGAAGGACGCTCCGAGCAAGCCCGGCGCGCAGAAGTAGTCCAGAAGAAGGGAGTATACGACCATGACTAATGTACAGCTTGTCCTTTTCATGCTCATCGATACGTTCCTGAGCGTCGTCGTCAATATGATGCAGGGAGTCGCCCTTGCCGACACGCTGCTGGGGATGGCGGTGCTGCTCGGCATCGTCGCGGTCGGCGTGATCATCCATAAGCTGATCCCCTGGAAAGGTCTGCCCGCGGTCGCTTACATTACGACGCTGGGCTGTATCGTGACGATCCCCGATCTGCTGCCCGGAGCGGCGTTCATCAGCAAGGCCGCCGGCAAGATCGGCTTTGTCGGTCTCTGCACGCCCATCCTGGCCTATGCCGGGCTGGCGCTCGGCAAGGACATCGACCTTCTGAAAAGACAGGGACTGAGGATCATCCTCGTCGGGCTGATGGTCTTCGTGGGAACGTTCCTCGGTTCCGCGATTATCGCCGAAGCGGTCCTCCGTTTCATGAAGTAAAAGAAGCGGGGCAAAAAAGCCGCCTCGTTGTCGCGCACGGCACGGCAACGGGACGGCTTTTTGTATGGAACGGCCATGAAAGAAGTCTTGGGAAGCGATCGTGTGACATTTATCAGGAAAACGCCGCCTTTTCGGCGTGACTTCGTGCAGATTTCATGATTGCGGCGACTCGATGTTTTTTGTATAATCATAAATAAAGGTTGCAAAGCTTTGCTTCTATATGATGGGGTGATGATCATGTACAATCCGCTTCATCCGGCGAAGAACATGGATCTTCGTCAGATCGTTTACGAAAAGATCAAGCAGGCTATTGTGAGCGGTATCATCAAGCCGGGGGAAAAGCTTTCCGAAGTCGAGCTGGCGGAAAAGATGGCCGTGTCGCGGACGCCGGTGCGCGAAGCGATCCGCCAGCTGGCGAAAACTTCGCTGGTGACGCTGACGCCGCGCAAGGGGGCTTACGTTTCTTTGCCGTCGATCAGCGACGCGGGGGCGCTTTACGAGCTGCGCGAGGACTTGGAAATGTTTGCGGCGGCGCTGGTGTCGGTGAATCCTCCGGAAAAAGAGCTGAAAGAGTTTCTCGAAATTTTCAAACACATGGGCAACGATACGGACCCGCAAAAGTATTTGGAAGAGGATCGCCGTTTCCACGCCTTCCTGTATCAGTCGTCGGGCAACCGCTTCCTGATGAATTCTCTGCAGGAACTGGTGGATGTGATCAATCTGTATCGTCCGTATTCGCTGGGCGACACCGAATACATCAGGCATCTTGCCGAAGGGCACGTGGAAATCATCGAAGCGCTTCTGGACCGCGACGAGAAAAGGGTGCGCGAGGCCATGAGGGCCCACATACGCATGAGCCGGGCGCGCCTCGAGGCTTACTTGAACACGCATACTTCCGAACGTCTTCCGCTCCGCCCATGAGCCAGTGGTCTTTCTTTCAGTCGACGCTGATCATCGCCCTCCTGTCGCCGCTGGGGCTTTTCCTGGCGGCGTCGTTCTTTTTGCTTGTGATCCCGGCGGGGAAGTGGCCCCCTAAGCGGCGCCTCCTGTTGGGGCTGCTGACGCTGCTTTTCGCTTTTTCGTGCACCGATTTCTGCGGCAAAAAAATGCTTGCCTTTTTGGAAGCGCTGACGCCCGAAGCAAGGGGGGAACGTCGCGGCCGCCCGGCCGTCGTGCTTGTGCTCGGCGGCGGCGCGGTCGCCGAAGGGCAGACGTATCAGCCTTCCGTTTCTTCGCAGCGGCGTCTGCGGAAAGCAAGAGAAATCTTATCGTGTTGCGGAGACGGGAAGCTCCTGCTTTCGGGCATCGAGTCGCCGTTGATGGCCCGTTGGCTGCGGGCGTCGCTGCCTCGGGAAAAGGTGCTTCTGGAAACTCGCTCTTTGAATACCGAGGGCAATCTGCGCGAAAGCGCCGTTCTTTTGAGAAGGCTGTATTCCGACGAGCGTTCACGCCCGCAGGTCTTTCTCGTGACGGACCGTTTTCATATGGCGCGGGCTTGGCGCTGGGCGAAAAAATTTATGCCTGATTTCGAGGTCGTCCCTTCGCCTGCGCCCAGCCTCGTGCGGGACGCGCCCTGGCATCCGGTGAACTTCGTGCCGACCTGCCGGGGGCTGGAGCTGACCTCGATGGCCTGGCGCGAAACGCTGGCGCTCCTGAGGGACTGGTGCCGTTCACACGATGAGAAGCAGGATCAATAAAAGCGGGAAGTTTGCGGCCGCGCACGGAACGTGCCGAAACTTCCCGCTTTTTGCGTTTTTTCGTTCCGGCGGCGCGAAGCGCGCGAGAAGGCTCCGTTCGGGCGGAAAACGGTCATGTCTACTCTCGAGGGGAAATTTCCTCTGCAAAATCTTCGACGCTGCCGATGGAGGAGAGCGGGCGCCCAGCTTCGCCTCTGTCGATATGCAGCAGCGGATAGCGGGCGGCGAATACGGACCTCAATACCCGCGCCGCGGGCATTTCCAGCCAGGAAGGGGAAAACAAAACCTGCTCCCGCAGCTCTTGCGCCCCCAATTTGCGCGCGGCGCCCGCCGACAATCGGCCGAGCCCCGAGGCGGCCAATTCGCCGAGCTTGCCGAGGGTTTGAAACGACAGCGGCGTATCGACATTGACGGTCTGTTCGTGCATCCTTTCCAGTTTTTGCCGGCCGCAGCGCCGCGCAAAGTCGTGATACTCCCAGGGGACGAGCGTCCCTCCGTCAAGGAAACTGCCGGCAAGGCCGCGCATCGTGGGGAAAACGGCGTCGGCCAGCGCGGCGCATTCACGGTCGGAACAGTTGTTCACGAGAACGCAGCGCATCCCGGCGCGCCGCGCGCCGAGCAGTTCGTAAAGGTAATCGCCGACGACGAGGCACTGAGAAGCCGGCACGCCGATGGACTGAGCCGCATCGGTCAGCGCTCGCGGGTCCGGCTTGACGTAGCGGGCTTCGCGCCCGAAAGTCTGCGGCGGCAGCGTGAAACCGATGCTTTGAGCGGCACGTTCGATGGATTCGCGGCAGTTTCGCGACAATACGCACCATGGGATGCGGCGTCCGTCGAGCAGGCTGATGAAATCGAAAGCGCCGGCGACCGCGGCGGAACGCGCGGCGCCTCGCATCTCTTCGTCTCTGATGGCGTTCATGAGCTCCGTTTTGAGAGGTTCTTGCATCTCCGCCGCCGCCTCCAGCAGAGGCACGCGCCGTCCGCCGAAATATTTTTCCCGGATCGGGGTAAAATCGAGCCTGCTCTCGGCAATGACGCCGTCCCAGTCGAGAATGACCCCGCGGATCTGATCGAGATGGATATAGGGAGAACCCATTGTCTCACTTCCTGTTTGTATCGAAATTTTTCATACGCCGTTGGCGCTGAATATAAAAAAAGAGGGAACCCCCTGAGAGTTCTCTCTTTTCGATAAACTGGGCCCACAGTGCCGTGTCGCGGCAGTCTTGACCCGTTCCGCTAGAAATGGAAGATTGCCCGACCGCCACGACGGCCGCGGCTTCTCTTCACCGGACGACAGGTGTTGGCTCAAGACGAAAGCCAAGATCACGAACACCGCAGGTAGACTTTATCATTACGAAAAGTATAGCACAGCTTGTGAACAAAGCAAGCTGTTTTTAGCGGTTTGAGGCGCCGTCTTTCGCATTTTTTTCGCCGTTGAAAGCAAAACGGCGCCCCAAACGTTCATGCGTCCTCTTTGGAGGCGACGATCCCGTCGACGTGATGCAGCTGGTATTCGGTGAGGATTTTCTGTTCGATGATCCGTCCCGTGCCGTGGCAGTCCTCGCATTCGCGCTCTTCGACGCCGTAATCGATGCTGCCCAGGCCGCCGCAGGATTTGCAGACGCGGACTTTCATCGTTTCCTTGTCGAAGGAAAGATTTTCGCTCAGGCTGTCGAGCGTGAACTCCTCCTTGAGCGTCTTGACGAGAATGCGCCCCGTGCCGTTGCACTCTGAGCAGTTGAAACGGTTGCCTTTCAGATCGATGCCGAAGCCCAACCCCTTGCACTTTTTGCAAATGTGAATTTTCATAGTTTCCGGATCGAATTCCATGGAAAAAAACCCCTTCCCGAAAGATATACGCTCCCGTCGGCGGAAATGCGACGATCGCGCAGCTTCTTCTTGATAATTCCCGTCCATTATACTCGCTGGGGACGCTGAAAATCAAAACGGAAGAAACAAACGGGAGCCGTTTTCGCTCTAAAAAGCAAAACGGCTCCCGTGCTTTTGTTCAGGCGTCGCGCCCGTATCGAGGACGGCGCTCCGAAGTGCGCTCGAAATTCCTTTTGCCGAGACGTTCGCCGGAACGATCGAAGCGCCGCTCGCGGCGCGCTCCGCCCAGCCTGGGCTCGCCGGAAGCTCCGGAGATCAGGCCGCGGTCGATCAGCCGCCGCCGTCCGCCGTCGTCGAGGCTGGCGATCGCCGCGGGACTCAGCTCCACCTCGGTGTGCGAATCGCGCATTTTGATGTTGCCGATCTCGTCACGGCTGACGCCGAGCGCCGCGCACAGAGCGCCGAGAATGCGGCCGACGGACCATTCCTGATCGTTCCGCCCCTTGGCGATGCGAATGGAAAGTCCCTGGCCGCGGAACCGCGCCCGTTCCGCGCCGATGCCGCGCCGCTCGCCGTCGAAGCGTGGACCGGCGCGCCCTTCACGGCG
>NZ_ADFP01000101.1 GCF_000177335.1 Pyramidobacter piscolens W5455 | reverse complement strand
CCGTTCAGCATCGGGCTCAGATCGCCGCCGGCGACGGCGACGCAGCCTTCGCCGGCGAAGCGGATCGTCGGCCCGATCGCCGTGACTTCCAGCGCCGCTGCGCCGGCCGGATTGCCGAGCAGCAGATTGCCGCGCGTCAGCGCCGGAGCGTCCATCGCGCCGCTGACGGGCATGCCCAGCGCCTGATGGCCCCAGCGCCCCAGGTCCTGTACGGTGGTGAGGGCGCCGGCGCGTTCGACGATCAGCTTCATGCGCTCGCCTCCCTTTCGGCGTACTCGATGCGGTACTCACCGCTCTTGATCTGTTCCTGGATCTCGGCGTAGCGCGCGGCCGTCACCGGGTAGAATTTCACCCACAGCCCCGACGTGATCGCCACGGCCGGATCGCGCCGCGGGTCGTAGAGGTCGTAGGGGACGCGGCCGATGATGCGCCAGCCGCCGGGGCTGGCGATCGAATAAGCGCCGGCCTGCGCGCCGCCGATGGCGACGCTGTTGGCGGGGATCAACTCGCGCGGCGTCTTCAGGCGCGGCGTCGTCAGCGCCGGATCCATGCCGCCCAGGTAGGGGAATCCAGGCGTGAAGCCGTTCATGTAACAGTAGAGCGGCGAATCGCAATAGCGCTTCACCACTTCGTCTTCCGTCAGACCGGTGTGCGCGGCGACCTCGCCCAGATCGGGGCCGCACTCGCCGCCGAAAAGGACGGGCACGCGCACTTCGCGCCTCCCCGCCCGCTCCGCGGCGAAGGGCTTGGCCAGCTCGTCCCCGAGCCGAGTGCGCAGCGCCGGCAGATCGACTGTCAGCGGGTCGAAGTAGATCGACAGCGAGCGGTACGTCGGCACCAGCTCTTTCATGCCGCGGAACGGCCGTTCTTCCAGCGCCCGCGCCAGAGACTGCACGCGGCCGTTCACGGCCAGGTCGATCACCTCGCCGAAATCGACGAACAGGCACGTCTCGCCGGCCGGCAGGATTTTCGCTTCCATGGGACCGCCTCCTTGCTGAAAAAAACTCCACAGACCGGAGCGCGCTCCGGAGTTCCTTCGTCTTGTGCCGCTACGAGAAGATCTTCATGATGTTGGGCAGCGCCTTCACGCCCATCCACAGCGTGAAGACCACCACCACCCATCCCGTCGCCGTCAGCCACGCGGGGTGGCGGTACTCCGCGCCGACCACGTCTTTCTTGTACGCGCCGAGCAGGATCGAGGCCAGCGCCAGCGGCAGGATCAGGCCGTTGATCGAACCGGCCACGATCAGCAGCGCCACCGGTCGGGCGATGAAAATGTTGATCGCCGTCGAGGTGCAGATGAAGCCGATCATCCACCAGCGGTAGTTGTGGTCCACCGCGGCGAACAGTGAGCGCAGGAACGACACGGAGGTGTAGGAAGCGCCGATCACCGAGGTCACGCCCGCGGCCCACAGCACCACGCCGAACATGCGGTAGCCGACCTCGCCGGCTCCCTTGCGGAAGGCGTCGGCGGCGGGATTGGCCGCGTCGAGCACGACCGCCGGCTGGCCGGCCGCCACGTAAACCACACCCAGCACGGCAAGGAACAGCAGAATGCGCATGATCGACGTGACGACGATGCCGTTCACGGCGCTCTTCGTCGCGTCGCGCACGTCGTGCACGCCCGCGTCGATGAGGCGATGCGCGCCGGAGAAGGAGATGTAGCCGCCCACCGTGCCGCCGATCAGCGTCAGGATGATCATCCAGTTGACCGTGCTCGGCATCACGGTCTCTTTCGCCGCCAGCGCCACCGGCGGCGCCGCCTTGAACGCCACGTAGAGCATCAGCGCGATCATCAGGAAGCCGAGCAGCTGCGTGAAGCGGTCCATCGCCTTGCCGAGGTCTTTGTTGAGGAAGATGAAAACGGCGATCGCCGCGCTGACGGCCGCGCCGGCCTGCACGTCGAGCCCGACCATCGTGTTCAGCCCCAGCGCCGCGCCGCCGACGTTGCCGACGTTGAACGCCAGACCGCCGAGCGCCACGGCGAAGGCCAGCAGATAGCCCAGACCGGGCACGACCCGATTGGCCACGTCCTGCGCGCGCAGCTTCGACACGCAGATGATGCGCCAGATGTTGAGCTGCACCACCGCCGTCACCGCGATCGTCACGGCGATGGCGAAAGCCGCCGAAGCCAAAAGCTGCTGCGTGAAGACCGTCGTCTGCGTCAAAAATCCCGGCCCGATGGCCGACGTCGCCATCAGAAACGCCGCGCCGAGAAGGACCTGCAACGTGCTTTTCCCTTTGTTCTGCTCCATGAATACGCCTCCTTTTTTATTTGCGTCCGGATGCGTTTTCATTATTTCATAATCGATTGAGCGTTGTCAATCAGCGGCGTCTGTGTATTTAAAATACATTTCTTAGCGCGTTTCCCCATCGAGCGCTCGTTCCTGTTCGCCGCGAGAAAACGGCTGTCTCTCCGCTCCGTCTATTTGTTCGCCGCGAACCTCCGCAGCTGGGCGATCTCGGCCGCCCAGCCGGAGAGGGAATCCTGCGGCGTTTCCAGGCACATGGGCAGCTTCGCCAAGGCCGGATGGACGACCAGCGCCGCGAAAGCGGCCAGGCCGAGGCTGCCCTTGCCGAGTTTTTCGTGGCGGTCCTTGCGGCTGCCGAACGGCGTCATGCTGTCGTTGAGGTGCAGGGCGCGCAGGCGTTTCAGCCCCACGATGCGGTCGAAACGGTCGAGCACGCCGTCGAGGTCGCCGGCGATGTCGTAGCCGGCCGAATAGACGTGACAGGTGTCGAGGCACACGCCCATCTTCTCGGGACAGCTGACGCGGCTCAGGATCTCCGCCAGTTGTTCGAAATCACCGCCCACCTCGCTGCCCTTGCCCGACATGGTTTCCAGCAGCACGGCGGTGCGCTTCACCGCGGGCAAAATCTCGTTCAGCGCCGCCACGATCAGGTCGATGCCCTTTTCGCAGCCCTGGCCGACGTGGCTGCCGGGATGGAAGTTGTACAGATTGCCCGGCAGCTGCTCGTCCAAACGCTGCAGATCGTCGGCCATCGCCAGCAGCGCGAACTCGCGCACCTTCGCGTCGGCCGAGCAGGGATTGAGCGTGTAGGGGCCGTGGGCGATCAGCGGGCCGAAGCGATGCGCGGCGATGATGCTTTTCAGCGCCGCGGCGTCGTCGGGATCGGCGGCCCGCACGGCGCCGCCGCGGGGATTGCGCGTGAAGAACTGGAACGTGTCGGCGCCGATAGACAGGGCGTTTTTGCCCATCTTTCTGAATCCGCCGGCGACGGAAAGGTGACAGCCGAAAAATGGCATGGAAGGACCTCCTGAAAATGACGCCCCGGGGAAAGGAGCGCTTGTTGTATAATAAACCGAAGTCTTTGGCACGATTTTAAGGGGGGAAGAGGAAAATGCACGACGGTTCCAAGGAGTGTCAGTGCGGCGCTCGAGCCGGCGCGGACCGATGGCTGGAAAATCTTGACGCGCTCGTCGGGGAACTCAATGCGGATCAGCACTTCTGCTGTTCCCAGACGGTGCTGGCCATCGGCATGAGGCGGCTGGGGATCGACGACCCCGATCTGCTCCGCGCCATGGAGGGATTCTGCGGCGGAGCGTGCGGCGGCGCCTGCGGCGCGCTGGCGGGAGGCGCCGCGCTGATGGGGCTGTACCTCGGCAAAGGCACGGCGCGCGAGCCGCGCAGCGAAACGATCAAGCAGTACGTCAAAGAGCTGACGGAGACGTTCCGCGCTTACTGGAAAGGCACGACCTGCGAGAGCATCATCCACGACGACGCCGGGCTGCGCAAACGCATCTGCCCGAACGTCATCGCCGGCGCCGTGGAAATGGTCTGGAGCATCCTCGGCGAGCACGGGATCGACCTTGACCGGCGCAAAATTGACCGCATGCCGTGGCAATAAAACGGTGCGAAGGAGAGTGGGACAATGATTCGCAGAGGAACGGAAATCGCGTTATCCAGAGTCGAGAACTTCAAGGGCGGCACGGGCGCGCTGCTCTCGCGCGAGATTCTCGCGCCTGACGAGATGGGCGGGCACGGCCGCAAGTTCGGCTTCACCACGCTGGAGCCGGGCGCGTCGATCGGCACGCACGCCCACGCGGGCGATTCCGAGACCTATTATATCCTCAAAGGCACGGCGCGCTACAACGACAACGGCACGTGGATCGACGTCACAGAAGGCGACATGACGCACTGCCCCGACGGCGAATGCCACGGCATCGAAAACAGCGGCGACGGCCCGCTGCAGTTCGTCGCCCTGATCCTTTATACCGAACGGGAAAGACAGTAACCCCGTTCATGCGCAACAAGGGCGTCCGCAGGAAAATTTCTCCTGTGGACGCCCTTGTTTTTTGCCGCCGCGCTTTGCAAAAGACGTTTCCCGCGAAAAGTCCAGCGTTCCACGTGGAACATTTTTTATAAACGGCCTCGGCTGCTGCGATCGAAAGATATGCGACAAGACGGATTTCTTCTTTTTGCGCTTTCGCGCCCCGTCGCGCGCTGGCCGCGGCGCGGCGCTCAGCGGTAATTCACGAGCTCCGGCGACAGGTCGTGGAGACGCAGGCGGTCTTCGGCCGTTTTTTCCCAGGCCGTGCCCGGCTTGCCCCAGTTCGCGTACGGGTCGATGCTCAGCCCGCCGCGGGGCGTGAAGCGCCCCCAGACCTCGATGTACTTGGGCGAGAGCAACCTGACCAGATCCTCCAGAATGACATTGACGCAGTCCTCGTGGAAATCGCCGTGATTGCGGAAGCTGAACAGATACAGTTTGAGCGATTTGCTCTCCACCAGACGCCCGTCGGGAACGTAACTGATCGTGATGTTGGCGAAGTCCGGCTGCCCCGTCATCGGGCACAGGCTCGTGAACTCCGGGCAGTTGAACTTGACGAAATAATCGCGCCCCGGATGCTTGTTGGGAAACGATTCCAGCACCTCCGGCGCGTAATCGCTCTTGTAGGCCGTGCGGCGCCCCAGCAGCGACAGATCCTTCATCTCTTCAGGCGTGCGCGTCATGTCTTCAGCTCCTTTGCTCCCCGTCCGCGGCGAGGCGTTTTTGCAGCGCCGCCAGCAGCAGCCCCCCGAAAACGCCGGCGACTGCCTGCCCGATCAGCAGACTCGCCGCCAGAACGAAATAGGGCAGATGCAGCAGATAACTCAGCCACAGCGGCACCCCCAGCCCCGGGATCAGCGTGATCGCCGCCGCGGCGATCCACGGCGCGCGCGGCGAACGGCGAAACGCGGCGATCGCGCCGCTGGTCAGCAGCCCGACGAGAATGCCGCCGACCATGTCCAGCGGCCCCAGCCCTCCCATCAGCGCGTTGCTGAGAAAATTGGCGAAGCCCAGCGGCAGCACCAGAAACGGGAAAATGCCGCTCAGCGCGTATAGCGACGTGGCGACGCGCACCTGATACTGCCCGAAGGCGAAGCTGCGCGTCGTCGTCATCACGACCACGTACAGCGCCACGACCAGCGCCGAGATCGTCAGCTTGCGGGTCACCGTCAGTTCCTTCATCGAAAAAAATCCTCCGCACCTTCCCGCGCCGCGAAAAGGCCACAAAAAAGGAGAGCCTTTCAGCTCCCCATCCGCCGCGCCGTAACGGCGCGTCGCGCCCGCCGCTCCGCGCGGAAAAAAATCCGCGAAAAGCCCCGGGCGCAGCCCTTAGTTTTGTTTAAAGACAGGATGGTCTCGAACTGTCTTGTTCGGTTGCGAAAAACATTGTAGCACAGGTTCCCCCGCTGCACAAATGCCGGCTGGCCGCGGCGGCTGGATTTTCGCGCGCCGGAACGGGAAACGCGCCCCGTTTTTCATGTTCAGCCGTAAATTCATGCGACTGAAGGATTGAAGGGCAAATGTTCCATGTGGAACATTATTAAAAAGCCTCTACAATGGCCCCCGCTTCTTTCCGCTAAGTTAAAACAGATTGCTCATTGTAACCAAGTTCCATTGCTTTTATTGCAAAAAATTTGAGATGGCTTAAAATAAGTACCAAGAATAATCACAGTATTCAATTAATTGGATAAAGAAATGATCCTTCTATATCCATAACTCAAAGAAAATATTCAGCCAAAATGATATATGGGGAGGGGCGTTGATGGAACTCCTTCAGCTGCGATATTTCATCAAATTAGCGCAAAGGCAACATTTGACTCAGACTGCGGAAGAACTCATGATCTCGGCCTCTTCTCTTAGCGCCACAATCAGAAAGCTGGAAAAAGAGCTAAATGTCGAGCTTTTTGAGCGTAAAGGCCGCAATATCCGGCTCAGTACCAGCGGCAAGATCTTTTACAAATATATCAGTCAAGCTCAAGCTTTATTTGATACCGCAGTGACTGAAGCACAGCGCAGTCGCCAATCGCAAACGCTGTTGATCTTTGTAGAAAATACGCATATCTGGGCGGGCGCCTTCCTTGACTTCAAAAACAAATTCACAAATATTCAACTTAATATCACTCCGCTTGTCGACTTTGCCCAATTAACGGAGCCGTTTGACTTTTATCTAGGGAATGTATATAACGTTACCGATAACAAGTTTAAATACCACATTTTATTCAAACCGGAGAAGTACTATGTCCTCATGAGCAGTGGTCATCGTCTTGCTAAGCGTGAGAGCGTAAGTCTCAATGATTTGAAAGATGAAACTTTTTTTCAGTATTACAAGAAGGCTAACCCACGTAAATATCAGCATTCACTCACGATTTTGCAAGACAATGGAGTCAATCAGCCTAAGATTCTTGAGAGCGATGAAATACTACGCTACGATTTGATTCGAGCTCAAAAATGTGTTTTTATTACGACGAACGTTGGACTGGGCGCTAAATTTTCGCGTCTTGAGGGGCTTACCGCCGTTCCTTTCACTTCCCTCGTTCGTGAACCTCGAACACAGGTTATTGCATGGAATAAAGCGATTGAACTGACGAACATTAGGCGCACTTTTTACACTTTTATTGTAAACGCAGCGCTATCCCTTGAGAAAAAATTCCACATCGACAGTTTTAAACCACTCGTTTTCCCCAATTCGTCGAGCTAAGGAGGCGCTCAACAAAGAAGACTTCAGCTTCTGGGAGGTCGGTAAATACACATTTGGCAGAATGAGCTTTTTGAGAAAATGCCATTCATCAGCGCGTTCCCAAAAACACACAGTAGTACCTTTAGCATCTTGCAGCTGGAAAAGATCCAGCTGCAAGATGCTTTCTTTTTCTCTACGAAATCCTCCCGCTCAAAAACTGTTTTATAAAGTAAGAATATTACGCAATAACGGATTGATGATTATCAAACTTTATCCTTGTCATAACATGAGATGCACATCAAATACGAGTGAGATCAAAAAATAATTTTCTTTTGTGGTCAAGGCAGTTATGATTTGACTGTGGCCACAGTAATGATATTTCGAGCACCTGCGCAGGGCGATCTCCGGGCGCTATATCGCAAAACGTACAATATGTTTTTGACAATTAGTGGATTGAGTGGAGGTGTTTTTTCAGATGGAGAATAATATCAGCAAACTCACCCTGCCTCAACTTGTATGGCTGGCGACGGGGCAGGTGGTCGGCGCCGGCGTTGTCACAATTGTGGGAGCGGCTCTTGGCGTTACGGGATATTCGGCATGGTTCGCTTATTCGGCTGCGGTAGTTATGGGACTTGCCCGAATTTTTCCGCAAATTTTCTTTTTCAGCACGGAGGTTGTTCCCGGCGGCATTTACGGAATGGTGACGCGTACCTGCGGACGTCAGTATGGCGGTATGATTACCATCTCGTCGCTGATTAACTGGATGGCACGTGGTACTGCCGTCCTTTCCATAGGCAATTATTTGGCGGCCATGTATCCTTCACAGAATCGCATCGTCATGGCTATTGCTGTGTGGGGACTCCTGACATTGGCCAATCTTTTCGGTGTCGATGTGATGGCCAAGATTCAGTCATTTGCGACCCCCTGCCTGCTGATTTGCCTGTTTACATTCTCTGCTGTCTGCTGTTTCCAAATTCAGCCTGGTTATCTGGATTTCGATAGTCCTAAGATGTTTACTAATGGCTTAATGGGCTGGCTTTCAGCGGTTGTGTTGCTCAACTATTCAACTAACGGACATTCGTTGGTCGCAAATTTCGTGCCCCGGGCGGAAAACCCCAAAAGGAATATCCCCCTTGCCATGCTCATTACGACGGGTATCATCTTTCTGCTTTATACCGCCGTCGGATTCGCTTCAGGCGCTGTACTCCCTCTCGAAAAAACAGCCAACGGTACTATGACTGATACCGCCAGGGCCATATTACCGACGTTCTTGTATTATGTGTTCATGTTTGGCGGTCCTATTTTTGCTCTACTGACAACGATGAATTCTGGCATTATGAATTCTGCGATGCCTGTTCTGGCTGGTGTCAAAGAGGGTTGGCTGCCAAAGTTTCTGGCAAAACAAAATCGCTTTGGCGCGTATTGGGTCGCGATCATGGTTATTTTTGTTATCGGTTGCTTGCCCATCTGTACGGGAATGAGCGTTAAACAGATTACCAACTCAACATTGATTCTCAGTGGTTTTCAGAACGCTCTGATAATTATGGCGGGATTTATCTTCCCCATAAAATTTGCAGCGAATTGGAAAGAGTCTTGGCTGCATATGCCAAATTCTGTCTATTATGTTCTGATGTTTATCAGCGGCTGTGCTCAGGCATATATTATTTACAAGTCCGTTATCGACCTCAATATGCAATTGGCCATAATCAATGTATGCGTTCTTGCCGCGGCTGTTATCTACGGTATCATTCGCATGCGTACCACAAAGATTACAGAAACGGATTTTGTATGAATCATTTCATTTGGGCACTAAGCATCTCCAAAATCATAGAACGGAAAGGGGTTATGAATTATGAAAGTTACTGGTATGAAGGTCTTTCTAACGGAATATGATCGTTCCAAAACTCCAGAATTCCCTAAGAAAAGTAAAGTTGTTAGCGTCCGTATTTTTACCGACGAGGGCATTTACGGCGATGGCGAAGTCGCCGGCATTCACGCAACTTATGCGGCTTATGGAATGATTCGCGATCTATGGCCTCTGATTGTGGGACAAGATCCTTTTTCCAACGAAGTCCTTTGGGATCACATGATGCTTCGCACCTTTTGGGGACAGAACGGCGGCGCTTTCTGGTACAGCGGCGTCAGCGCCATTGACATCGCTCTGTGGGATATCAAAAGCAAAGCACTGAAGATGCCTCTGCATAAGTTGCTGGGCGGCAAACGTCGTGATAAGGTTCGCTGCTACGCAAGCCAGCTGCAGTTCGGTTGGGGAGATTACGACTCGCCAGCCGTCACGGTGGAAGATTATGTCGAGCGAGCTAAATTGGCACTTGCTGATGGTTACGATGCCATCAAGATCGACTTCTTGAACTGGGACGATAAAGGCAATATCCTTCGCGAAGATGGTCGTCTCGGTCTTCTTTCGCCTTACTACGTCAATATGTATTCCGAACGCGTGCACGCGGTTCGCGATGCGATCGGACCCAATGTCGACCTAATCATTGAGAACCATGCCGGCACCAACACACAATCGGCTATTCAACTGGCAGCGGCTGTTCAGGATTGCAATATATACTACTTCGAAGAGCCCAACACACCTGTGTTCTACAACAACAAAAACGTTAAAGACAACATTAAAATGCCAATTTCGCATGGCGAACGCATCTTTGGCCGATGGGAATATCTTCCCTATTTTCTGAACAAGTCGGTGCAGGTCATTCAACCTGACCTTGGTAACGCCGGAGGTATTACCGAGGCGAAGCGCGTCTGTGACCTTGCCTACGTGTTTGATATTGGAGTTCAGATTCATACCTGCGCTTCGCACCTGCTTACGCCTCCATCAGTACAAATCGAAGCCTGCCTGAATAATTTCGTTATTCATGAGCAGCACGTGCGCAGCAAGAATCCTGCCAACATGGAATTGACCGACAAGATCGTCATGCCCAAAAACGGTTACTTAGAAGTTTCCGATGCCCCCGGACTTGGCATCGAATGGTCTGAAAAAGCGCTGGCTAGCCCCGAACAATACACACTGAAAGCATGAAAAAACATTTGAGGTTGTTTTATAGCAAATATGTGAAATCATTGGCATAATA
>NZ_ADFP01000100.1 GCF_000177335.1 Pyramidobacter piscolens W5455 | reverse complement strand
ATAAATAACCATCTCAAAAATACACGATATATTGCGTATCTCTCTTGTGGACATGTTATTTCTTTCATCGAGCTTTGTCAAGCTGTATAATGTATATTTTAAAATTTTAGTGATGCGAGTATTAAATAGGAAGAACTGCCTTCGTACAGTGCTACAATATGAGCAAGACACTGTAGGCCTGTTAACAGGCAGAGCAGACTGCGACATTCCACAGGAGCCGGTGACAAGATGGCAGAGAAGGGGGAGCTCTATAGATGAAAGACATCGTTGAGGATTTTCTCGAGCTGGTGCAGATCGATGCGGCGTCGGGGAATGAACGCGGTGTGGCCGACGCGGTAAAGGGCAAACTCGGGGCGCTGGGGCTGGCGGTCGAGGAGGATGACGCGGGGGCCGGTTTCGGCGGCAACGCGGGCAACGTGCTGGCGGTGCTCGACAGCGGGCTGCCCGGCTCGATCCTGCTCAACGCCCACATGGACCGGGTAGCCAACGGGTAGGGGATCAAGCCGCAGATCAAAGACGGCCTGATCGTTTCCGACGGCACGACGATTTTGGCGGCCGACGATCTGTCGGGCGTGGCGGCGCTGATCGACAGCGTCCGCCGTCTGCAGGCCTGCGGACGAAAGTTCCCGCGCGTGGAATATCTCTTCACCGTGGGGGAGGAAGCGGGGCTTCTGGGGAGCAAGGCTTTCGACACAAGGCGGCTGCGCGCCAAAGTCGGCTACGCGTTCGACTCGCCCGGTCGGCTGGGGCGCGTGGTCTGCGCCGCTCCGGGGCAGGTGAGCCTGACGGTCGAGGTGACGGGAAAAGCGGCGCACGCCGGCAACTGTCCCGAAGAGGGCGTCAACGCCGTGACGGCGCTGGCGAAAATCCTCGCGACGATCCGCGACGGCCGTCTCGATCCCGAGAGCACGGCCAACTTCGCCGTGCTGGACTGCGGCACCAAAGTCACCAACATCGTCCAGTCCTACGCCGTCTGCCGGGGTGAAATGCGCAGCCGCAACGACGCGGCTCTGTCCGCCTACGTGGAATATTTCGAGAAGCACTGCCAGGAGGCGGCCGCGGGAACCGGCGCCGCGGTCACGACGACGGTGACGCCGCAATACGAAAGTTTCAGCTTCGACGAGGACGCTCCGGTGATCCAGGCGGCGCTGGCCGCCCTGCGCGGCATGGGCGCGGAGGCGCAGGTCAACGGCGGCGGCGGAGGCATGGACGCCAACGTTTTCAACGCCGCCGGGATCGGCGTCGTCGGCGTCGCCACGGGGTACAGCGGCAACCACGGCGTTTCCGAACGGATCGTGCTCGACGACCTGCGCCGTGCTGGCGAACTGGCCGAACGCATTGTTCTTGCCTGGGGCGACAGGGGCGGGCTGCCCGAATAGATTTCGCGCCGGCGCGGGGAAGCCCTTTGGGACAGTTCATTTAAAGAATATGCAGAAAGCGCTCCGAGGAGTTTCTCGCAGGGAATGAGAAACTCGCGGAGCGCTTTTTTATCGCGCAGGACGTGCAGGCATAAAACGCCTGAAAAGCGATGCGGGACTTTTTTGTTCGAAGCTACCGTTCAAAAGAAATCACCTGCGAAAAAGTGATCGTTTTTGCAGTAATACGGTACATTAAAACAGAAAAATTGGTCATTTTTTATTAATGACGTGAATCGTCCTTTATGATAACTTGGCGTTGATTGATAGTTATTAATTTTTTATAAAGTGACGTGTCGGAGGGAACCTCCGGCGGTTTTTTTGCTGAAGGCTGGCCGCGGCCAGGCCGAACAGCGGAGAAAGATGAAAAGGAGCGATAGTCATGAATCTGAGCACGTTTAACGGCGATTGGTCGAAAGTGAACTTTCTGAACCTGATGATGATCGACCTGAGGGGCAACCTGCGCTCGGTGACGCTGCCCCGCGAGTACGCGACCGAAAAGGTTTTGCGCGACGGCATCGGTTTCGACGGCTCCAACTACGGCTACGCCAAAGTCAGCAATTCCGACATGGTGGCCGTTCCCGACATGGGGCGGGCGCTGCTGGAACGACGCGGCGAATTCAACACCGTGCACGTGTTCTGCGACGTCGTTTCCGCCACCGACGAACGTATCCCCTTCGAGCAGTATCCGCGCAACGTCGTCAGAAACGCCGCCAGGTACCTGCGCGACAAGAAGATCGCCGACGACGCCAAAATGCTGGTGGAGCTGGAATATTACGCGTTCGATCAGGTGGAGTACACGATCCAGCCCAACCGCGTCGGCTACAGCGTCGCCACCGCCGAGGGGCTGGGCGACGATTTCAGCAGCGCGCCGCGCTTCGGCCTGTTCGACGGTTATCACCGCGTCTCGCCCGAGGACCGCTACCGCGATTTCCGCGACACGACGGTGGAGCTGATGGGGATCGCCGGCGTGCCGGTGAAGTATCATCATCACGAAGTGGCCGCCGGCCAGCTGGAGATCGAGCTGGAATTCACGTCGATGGAGAAGACGGCCGACGACGTGACGCTGGCCAAGTGGATCATCCGCACCGTGGCCCGCGAGATGGGCATCTTCGCCACGTTCATGCCCAAGCCGATGAACAAGGTTTCCGGCAGCGGCATGCACGTGCACCAATTCCTGACCCGCGACGGCAAAAGCCTGTTCCCCGGCGACGGCGTCGCCAATCTGTCGCCGCTGGCGCTTTCCTACACGGCGGGACTGCTGACCCACAGCCAGACGGGCAGCCTGCTGGCGTTCACCAATCCAAGCACCAACAGCTACCGCCGCCTCGTGCCCGGCTTCGAAGCGCCCGTCAGCGCCACGTTCGCCAAGGGCTCGCGCTGCGCCGCCGTGCGCATCCCCAGCTATCTCAAGAAGGACAGCACGCGCGTGGAGTACCGGCCCGGCGACGCCTCGGCCAACGTTTACTTTATGCTGGCCGGCATGGTCATGGCCGGCTGCGACGGCATCGCCGCCCAGCTCGATCCCGTGGCGCTCGGCATGAACAGCGCCGAGATCCTTCAGGAAAAGATCTTCCCGCTCAACCTGAACGCCGTGCTCGACGGCTTGGAAAAGGATCACGCCTATCTGCGGCCCGTCTTCCCCGAGCAGCTCATCGAGCAGTGGATCAAGGTCAAGCGCGAGGAAGCCGCCTACATCTACAACGCCCCGACGCCGCAGGAGTACGAGCTGTACTTCTGAATCAGGTACGGGCAGAGAAAACTCAAGAGCAACGGCAAAGGCCGGCGAGCGTGCTCGCCGGCCTTTGCCGTTGGAAATGTTTCAGACGGAACGTTTTCGTTTGCGCGGGGAAAGGTAACTCTCCGCACGCCCGTTCCTCGCTTTATACTATTTCTTAATTAAAAGGCCGAACGCAAGGGGGCTGCGGGGGAGATTCACAAAGCGAGCTGCGCAGACCGCGTAGCGGTCGAGACAGTCCTGAGCGACTGAACTCCTCCGCAGCGCCCGGAAAACTATGTTAATACTTTCTATCAAGAATTAGTATTACTTGTTGCGGGCGAGACGAAAGCCGCGGCTGCGGAAGGCGTCGTCGGGCATTTGCGACGAACGGTAGGCGCTGCGCAGGTGTTTGGCGAAATCGTTCCAGCCGCCGCCGCGGCAAACGCGCGCGGCGCCTTTTTCGGGGCCGGCGGGGTCGGCCTGCGCGGCGGAGGGGTAAGCGCCGTAGCGGTCCCAGCACCACTCGCTGACGTTGCCGTGCATGTCGCAGAGGCCGAAGGCGTTGGGCTTGAAGCTGCCCACGGGGATGGAATCGCCGCGGTAGGTGCCCGGCTTCACGTCCAGCTTTTCCGTGCTGAAGTAATTCTGCTCGATGTTGTAGGGGTAATGGCCGTAGTAGTTGGCGTCGGTCCAGGCTGGCGACGGTTCGATGTTGAACGGCCCGGCGCCGCCGGCGCGGCAGGCGTACTCCCATTCGGCCTCGGTGGGCAGGCGATAGCCGTTTGCCGCGCGGTTCCAGGTCACGTTTTCGCCGTCGATCGCGTAGGCGGGCGTCAGTCCTTCCGCGGCGCTTTTCAGGTTGCAGAACTTCACGGCGTCGTACCAGCTGACGGTCTCCACGGGCAGTTTTTCACCGCGGACGTGGTGGCTGGGGTTTGTGCCCGTCAACGCCTTGTATTCCTCCTGAGTGACCTCGCAGCGCCCGAGGTAAAAGTCGCTCACCGTCACTTGGTGCTGGCGTTCGTCGTTCTCGCGCCAAGGCTCGTCGGCCGGGCTGCCCATAGTGAACGTACCGCCTTTGATCAGGACCATTTCGCCTTGCGGCGCCGCCAGCGCGGCTTTCGCGCTCAGCGCCAGAAGCGCCAGCAGGATCAGCGTGCTCTTCATGGCGCTCACCTAAAATCCGTTTTTCTTGAGCCAGGCGTCGAGGTCGGCGCTCAGCGAGGAACCGCCGTCGTAATAGATGGAAAGAGGGTTCTGCACGACGGCTGCGGGGATCAGCTTGGTGATGGCGGAAACGCTCTGGCCGAGGCGGCCGCCGCCGTTGCTGCAGAAGGGCGAAACCTTTTTGCCGGCGAAGTCGTAGCTCTCGAGGAACGTGGCGATCGGCATGGGGATCGACGCCCACCAGTTGGGGGTAGCCGAGCAGGATCGTGTCGTATTTCGCCATGTCGGGCACTTTGCCCTTGATCTCCGGACGGGCTTGGGCGCGCTGGTCGCGCTGCGCTTCCCGCAGCACCGTGTTGTAATCGTCGGAGTAGGGTTTGACCAGCTCTATTTCGAAGATGTCGGCGCCGGTCTTCTTCTGGATGGCGCGGGCGATGTCGCGCGTATTGCCCCCCCACGAATAGAAAACGATCAGCGTCTTTCCCTTCGCCGGTTCCGCCGCCGCGGGCAGCGCCCAGAGAGCCGCCAACGCGGCCAGACCGATTATCAGCGCGTACAGATTTCTCATGTTAAAATCTCCTTTCGTTATGACATATCCGCCGTAAAGGCCTTTTCGCACGACTTTGCTTTTGTCGGCTTATTATAAAGGTTTGAGCGACCTTCAGGTCAAGAGTCCCGGAACGGCCATAGGGCGAGAACTTCATCGGAAAACCCGCGAAAAAAGCTTTGCCATGGAGTTGACTTGAAGGTTTACAATGAAGTCGTCAGCCCGATGGGGCAAGATCATTTTCAGGAAAGGGGCTTCAACAATGAAGAAAAACATCGGCTCGCAAATGGCGCTCTATCCGACGCCTCTGGTCGTCGTCGGGGCGATGGTCGGCGGCAAACCCAACTGGCTGGTGGGGCCGGTCACGTAGGCATCATGGGGCATGACCGCATAATGATCAGTCTCGTCACGGCTCATTACACCAACCGGGGTATTCGCACCAACGGCGCGCTTTCGGTGAACGTCGTCGAGGAATCCTGGCTCGAAAAAGCCGACGCGGCGGGGTGTGCGAGCGGCGCCAAGGTAGACAAATCAGGCTGGTTCGATTACACCGTCGGCGAGACCGGCGCGCCGCTGCTCGACGCCGCGCGCGTCACCATGGAATGCGTCCTTGAGGACACGTACGAGACGAGCGGTTTTGACAACTTCATCATCACTATCAAGAACACCTTTGCCGATGAAAGCGTGCTCGACGAACGGGGGCGAGTCGACTACCGCGTTCTCAAGCCCGTCCTGTTCGAAATGCCCACCTATGAATATCTGCGCACCGGCGACGTGATCGGCCGATGCATGAAGATGAACAAGAAAGCGTAAAACGCGGCATTTTCGGTGATGCCTTTTCGTTGAAATTTGGTATCGATCGTGCCTTGCCCGACGCCGCACAATAAAAAAACGAAAAGATCCGAAAAACTCCTTGCGCTGCCAAAAGGAGTTTTTCGGATCTTTTCGTTGGGGTGGTTCTACTCGAGTTGTTTGATCGCTTTCTGTGCGGGCTGATAATTTGGGTTGACGGCGAGAACGGCGTCGAAACATTTGCGAGCGTTCTTCTTGTCGCCGCACTTCAGGGCCGACATACCGGCCCAGTAGGCGTTGAGCAGGTCGAAACCGTTTTCGCGGGCGCTGCGGTTGAACATGGAGTAAGCGCTGCGGTACTGGCCGGCCTTGTAGGATCTCTGCCCGTTGCGATAGATGATGCGCAGGTTCGAGAGACGGTTGGCCGGCAGGTTGTAGGCGCTGAACAGCCGGTCGTCGGCGCAGGTATTCACGTTTACGGGAGGATTGTCCCTGAAGACGGGGCCGCCTTCGTCGGCGTACGTTCCCGGCGGGAGGACTTTGCCGGCACGCCCGCCTTTCGGCAGCGGCGCGTCGGGCGACGGTTTCTTGGGCGGCGCGCCTGCCCCCTGTCCGAGCAGCGGCGGTTCGCCGCTGGGGTCGGGCGGCGCGTCGGGAACAAGGCGTTCGGCAGCGACAGGAAGACTGCGCGCGCTCTCGCCGGGGTCGATCTCATCGAGCAGGTCGCCGACGCGGATGGAGGCGGGGCCGCCTTTGCCCTTCACGTAGGCGCAGAGGCTGTAGTTCGGCTTGACTTCGACGACTTTGACGAGGGCGTGGTAGACTTTTTCGGCGTCGATGATGGAGCCGTCGATGGCGCGGATGGGTTCGCCCTCCTCGTAAACGCCGTAAAGGTCTCCTTTGGCCGCGCCCTTGGCGGAGCCCATGTCGATGAGCGCGCGCTGCGGCGTGACTTTGATGACGTGGTACGCGACGCCGCCGATGCGGCGCTCCAGCTCGCGCACGGTGCGCTTGACGGCCTTCATGGCGGCCTGCGAACCGACGCCGCCGTACTGCGTCGTGCCGATCACGGTTCCTTCGTAAACGGCGCCGGCGATGGCGCGGCTGGCCGCGCCGGTCTTGCGCAGGGCGGCGGTGATGGCGCCGGTGGTGGTATCGATGGTGCGGACGTCGAGCGTGACGGTGCCGACGTTGGTGCCGACGGCCAGGCCGAAGCCGTGGATGGGCAGCACGCCGCCGGTCTGTTTCTCGTCGGACTGCGTGACGGCGCCGGTAATGATCCACTCGACGCCGGCGAGGCGGCCGACTTTGACGAGCGTCGATTCGGACACCAGTCCCGACATGGAGAGTCGCTGCTCGCGGGCCACTTTTTCGAGGGCGGTGCGCTCGTAGACCTGAAACGAACCGGAATTGGAAAGTTCGGTGATGAACATTTCCGTCAGCGCGTCGGCGACGTCGGGACTGACGCCGGGCGCTCCCGATCTGAAACGGTCCACGCCGATGCGGATCACGGCCGCGGCGGGCGAAAGCAGGACGCCCGACACCAAAAGCGCGGCGGCGCACAGAGTTCTCGTTCTTTTCATTGACAATCCTCCTCGGAGTAAAAAAACAACCTGCGCTCTGGGGTGGAGCGCAGGTTGTCGCGCGTCGAAGAAGCTATTCGTAGTCGAGCTTGACGTCGTCGGGTTTGCGGATCGGCTCGATGCCGTCGCCGCGTCTGAGCCCGCCGCCGCGGACGATCTTGGCCTTGGAGTACTGGGGACGGGCTTCGATGACCTGGATCACGGCGACGTAGTAATGTTCGGCGTCAAGCACGTTGCCGTGCAGGTCGCGGATCGCTTCGCCCTCGCGGTAGACGGCGTAATACTGTCCCTTGCGGGCGCCGCCGGTCGTCGTGCCGGCGTCGATGGTGACGTTGCGGGCGCCTTTGGCGTCGAGCACGTGAAAGCCTTCGGCGCGGCCGGGAGCGGCTCCGGCGCCGATCGCGGCGCGGAGATTGGCGACGACCTTTGTGATGGCTTTGTGAGTGGCCGTCGCCAGCTGTCCGCCGCTGCGGCCGGTGCCGAAGCCCGCATAACGGCTCAGCAGGCCGCCCATCACGTTGGTGCCGGCGCCTTCGGCGCGGCCGGCGTAAACAATGGCGCCGGTCGTGGTATCGACGATCCTGACGTCGAGCGTGACGTAGGCGGTGTTGGTGTTGATCAGGCCGCCGATCAGGCTGCTGCCGCCGCCGATAATGCCGCCGCCGGCGGTGTCGCTGGCGCTGTACTTGGTGACGGCGCCGGTCATCATGTACTGCGCGCCGGCAAGCCGTCCGGTGCGCGAGGCCGTGTTGCTGTCGATCAGGCCGGACTGCCCCATGCGCTGCTCGCGGGCGATCACGTCGAGACGGTCGCGCTCGACGACCTGAAAGGTGCCGCTGTTGACGAGTTCGGTGATCATCATGTCCATGATGGAATCGACGGGCACGTGGCGGCCGCTGCTGTTGCGGAACGTTTCAACGGAGATGGTGTAGGCCGCGAAAGACGGTGCGGCGAGGCACAGGGCGGCGCAAAGCGCCAGCAGGATTCTGAGCGGTCTTTTCATGAGTTCTGGAGGCTCCCTTCGGTCTAATAAATATCGACGTACAAGGTGCTGTCGGTGATGTCGTTGATGCGGGCGTAAGGCACCTTGTCGACGATGGCTTTCTGCAGCTCCTTGAGGTCGAAATTGCCGAACACGGTCAGCTGGGCCCAATCGCCGTCGAAACGCCCCGCGCGGGCGGATGTGACGCCGTAAACCGTCTTGCAGGCGGTGACCACGCTTTGCACGGTTTTGAAATCGCGCGCGCCTCTGACGAAGACGTAGAAACCGCCCTCGGCGACGTCGGGATTGGCGGATACGCCGGTGATCTTTTCGGCCAGTTCTTCCGCCGCTTTTCTGACGGCCTTGATCTCGGACTCGTCAGGAGTGGCGCCCACTTCTTTGCCCATGGCGGAGTCGGAGAAGAGCGTGCGCCCCGTGGAATCGTAAACGTGCACCATGACGACGGCCGAGCCGGTGTACATGCCGAACTCGTTGCGGATCGTGTCCAGCACTTCCACGGTGCCGTCCACATACTGGCTGACGCCGTGAGCGCGGCTGATCTTTTTGACGGCGCCGGGGCCGGGCTGTTTGGGCTGGGCCTTGATGATGCGGGCGGTGACCTGGTCGCTGACGACCTTGTAGCCGTTTTTCACCAGCGCGCTGCGGATCGTCTCCGTCGCCAGGGCGGCGCCGCGGGCAGCGGACGAATAATGCGTGTAGCTCATGCCGCCGTAGTAGCTCCAGCTGGACAGCGACGTGTAGCGCGTGCCGGGCTCGACGTCGTAAAGGATGACGGCGATGGCCCTGTTTTTTCGCAGCGGCGCCGCGACGGCCGTGACCGCGAGTGCCAGCACCGTCAGCGCGGCGAGGGCAAAACGAAGGATTTTGCGATTCATAACGGACACCTCCAAAAAATTAAGGCTTTTAAAAACGCACGGCGTTGAGAAGCTGCGCCCGGCCCGCGACCATTCCGAAAAGCACAAAGGCGACGGCGAGCGTCAGCAGAATCAGGAAAAAGGCTGTGGCGCGACAGAACCGTTTCATGACGAGGACTTCCTTCCAACGCGGATTTTATTGCTTTGCAATAAGCGTAACGGTAAAGATGTCCTGACGCATCAGCGAAAACAACAATATTGGGATCTGTCGGGGCGTGCGAAACAATCCCTTTCGGAAAATTTGTTTAAATATAACATACCGATAAAAGAAAGAAAAGACATCACCCTTTGGGGTGAAATTTGAGGGAGAGCGTAGAAAGATAGATTCACAGGATGTTTGTAAAAAATATAGTTGAAATATAAGATTTTAATTGACTGCTTCGGCATTTTTCTATAAACTCGTGAAACACGGAAGAAGTTCTTGCGTTATCGTACGCAGACGCACCGGGTGATGCAAGAGATTCTTAATGACCGCAGATGTGCGGATGACGGAAAAGAGGAGAAGTGAATCTTATGGTTGAATTGGAGCACTTCGAAAACGCGGAACTCTTCAAGAAAATCAACAGTTTGCCCGTACGAACCATCGTCGAAACCCCGTTTTACGGCAACAACGTCACGAAGATCGAAAGCGTCGCCGAAGCTTACGAGCTGGCGAAAAACAGTCCTGGCACGCTGGAGCTGACCGGCATGCCCGTGTATAAGCCGGAAGCGCAGGGGCTGCCGAAGGGCGCGAACGTGCTGATGTTCGACGATGGCGCCGTCGTCGGCCGCGCCGCCGCCGCCCGCCGCATCGTCGGCACTCCCGGCGTGGACACGGCCGGGCTGTGCAAGATCGTGCGCGAGGCGATTTATCAGGGCCGCTTCCGCCGCTTTTACGAAGCCGAAGCGGTCGTCGGGCTTGACAAGGATTTCACCGTCCGCGCCCGTCTCCTGATTCCCGAAGGATTCGAGAACAATCTGCTGAGCTGGGTGCTGAACTTCCAGTTCATGACCGACGACGTGAAAAAATTCTACGCCGGCAGCCGCGTCATTCCCGGCGAAGGCGACATCCTCGTCTACACCGATCCGTACTGGACGCATCCCGACTTCCCGCTCGGGCTGGCCTTCTTCTCGCCGCAGCAGAACTGCGCGGCCATTCTCGGCATGCGGTACTTCGGCGAGTTCAAAAAGGGCACGCTGACGCTCGGCTGGGGCACGGCCGCGCGCCACGGTTACGCCTCCTGCCACGGCGGCCTGAAGCGTTTCACGCGCCGCGACGGCAAAAAGTTCGTGCTGGCCGTGTTCGGCCTTTCCGGTTCCGGCAAATCGACCATCACCCACGCGACTCACGGCGGCAAGTACGACATCATGGTGCTGCACGACGACGCGTTCGTCGTCAACGTCAGGGAAAAGTACGCCATCGCCATGGAGCCGACGTACTTCGACAAACTGCAGGATTACCCGATCGGCTGCGAGGCCAACAAGTATCTGCTGACGGTGCAGAACTGCGGCGTCACGCGCGACGCCGCCGGCAAAACGATCGCCGTCACCGAGGACGTGCGCAACGGCAACGGCCGCGCCGTCAAGTCGCGCCTGTGGACGGCCAACCGCGTGGACCGCATCGACGAACCGCTCAGCGCCGTATGCTGGCTCATGAAGGACCCGACGCTGCCGCCGATGCTCAAGCTCACCGGCGCTTCGCTGGCCGCGGCGATGGGGGCCACGCTGGCCACCAAACGCACCTCGGCCGAACAGCTGGCCCATGGCGTCGATCCCGACGCGCTGGTGATCGAAAGCTACGCCAATCCGTTCCGCACCTATCCGCTGTCCATGGACTACGAGCGCTTCAAGGCGCTGATCGAGGACGGCGTTGACTGCTACGTTCTCAACACCGGCGACTTCATGGGCAAGAAAGTGAAGAAGGAAGACACGTTCGCCGCACTCGAAGCCGTCGTCGACGGCACGGCGAAGTTCGAACCGACGGGGCTGCCCGGCGTCGAATATCTGCCAGTCGAAGGCTTCGGGATGGACCTGGGAGACGAAAAGTACCGCGCCGCTTTCATGGCCCGCATGAAAGACCGCGCCCGCTTCATCGCCGGCCGCGAGACTGCCGGAGGCGGCGTCGACGAGCTGCCCGAGGACGCGCTCGAATCCATCGAAGCGGTGGTCAGCGCGCTGAGAAAAATGTAGAAACGCGAAAAACGATTACATTCATTAAAGAATAAAGGCCCGGCGCCGGAAAATTTTTTCCGACGCCGGGCCTTGTCTCGTTACGCTCATTTGCCGCTGGGGTCTTTTTCCTCGACGCCCTCCGAACTCGACGGCATGAAGAGCACCTTGACGGTGGAGATCATCAGATAGAAATCGAAGATCAGCGAAAAATGCTGAATGTAGAGCAGATCCAGCTTGAGCTTGTCCTCGAACAGCGTGTTGTAGCGGCCGAACACCTGCGCATAGCCCGTCAGGCCGGCCTTGACCTTGAGACGGTAGCGGAACTCCGGGTATTGGCGGCAGTACTGCTCGATCAGCTCGGGGCGCTCCGGACGCGGGCCGACGATGGACATGTCGCCTTTGAGAATATTGAACAGCTGCGGCAGCTCGTCGATGCGCAGCATGCGCAGCCAGCGCCCCACGGCGGTGACGCGGCCGTCGTGATTGGAAGCCATCTCGGCGCCGTTGGACTCGGCGTTTTGCACCATGGTGCGGAACTTGTACAGCTGGAACGTCCGTCCGCCCTCGGTGACGCGCGTCTGCCGGTAGAACGCCGGGCCGCCGTCGTGCAGACGGACCGACAGCGCGGCGAGCAGCATCAGCGGGCTGAGCGCGACCAGCGCCGCGGCCGAACCGGCGACGTCGATGGCGCGCTTGATAAGCTTCTGCTCGCTGCCCATTTGATGTCCGCGGAACAGGAAGGCGGGAATGTCGTCGATCTGGCAGCGTACGGCGCTGTGGACGAAAATCTCGTCCACGTTGGGGACCATGAGCAGACGCTTGTCCGTTTCGTAGCAGTGACGGATCACCATACTGCGGAACTGCGGGCGCCCGTGCCCGAACATGAGCACCAGCGGCTGCCCGTCCATGGCGCGCCGCACCGCCGCATCCCCGTCGCTCTCGTGGCAGTACTGGACGATGCGGTAGCGTTTGCTCTCGCGGAGGAATTTTTTCAGCACGCGCTCGTCGTCCTCGGGATTGGCGAGGATCGCCAGCGCGTCGCGGGCGGGATTGATGGCGAAATAAACGGCGTTGGCGGCGACGTAGAGCAACGTTCCCGCCAGAACTTGCGCGAACGTGAGCAACAACATCGGCCCCACCGCGATGAAACGGTGCAGCATGAGGCTCAGCTGCGAATATCCCGTGAAATTGGCGATGGTCAGCGCCAGCGAGAAGGAATAGATCAGCTCGCGCAGGCGCAGGATGCCGATACGATAAGCCCCGTACGAGTAACTGAGAGTATAGAACACCAGCAGGTAGACCACGCCGACGACATAATTGTCCTTGAACATCAGACGCGGCGCTTCGTACCAGATCTTGAAGCCGCCGATGTAAAGCCCGACGGCGGTAACGACGATCAGGATCTTGAAGAGGAACATGATGGACTTTTTGAATTTTGTCGCGATGGAACCATTCATGAAAGCCACTCCTCAGCGGTGGATTGATGAAAGACAGATGCAAGAAGTCTTTCAGAACATTCATATCATAACACACGCGAGGCGAAAAAGGCGCTTTTTCCCCGAACGTCGGCGCCGCTTTATCTCTTTGCCGGGCGCTCCTGACAGCCGCGCGGAACGACGTTTTGTTTGACGGGGAAGGGCAGCGTTTTGCGCGCGGAGAACCGTTTGGCACGAAAGAGGCCGGCCTCAGCCAAGAGACCGGCCTCGCTTCGACGGAACGATGACGGGATTATCCCATCGAGAACCCCGCGAAGAGATAAGCGACTGAAGCCGCCGCGGCGCAGACGAGCGCATAAGGCGGCTGGGTCTTGACGTGATCGATGTGATCAGCCGCCGCTCCCGCGGAGGAAAGAACGGTTGTGTCGAACAGGGGCGAGCAGTGATCGCTGAACACTCCACCGCCGGCTACGGCCGCGAAGCAGGCGACGACAAGCGGCGTCACCTGATTGTTCGTGCGGTTGAAGGCCAGAGACAGCGCAATGGGCATGCAGACCGCGAACGTCCCCCGTGTCCACTGTGCTGTCCCTTTGGCGAGAGCTTTAATCACGAACGTAGGAATAACAGAGTTCGATCAGGTATTTGATCGAGTTTTTGTAGTCTTCGAGGCCGAGGTTCTCGTCGGGCGCGTGGTGGTTGCCGCTGGTGTTGGCGGGGCCGATGCCGAAAATAGGCAGGTCTGGCCACGCGTCGCGAAACACGGCGGCGGGACCGGCGCCAAGCTGAGTCAGTTCGACCACCATGGGCTGAGCGTAAACGTTTTTGGCCGCTTTGACGGCGCGAGCGCAGAAGGGATGGTCGGGACGCGTGCGGACAGGGCGCGAGGCGCCGCCGTAGCGCGTGACTTTTATGTCGTCAAAGCCCTGTCGGTGCAAATGCGCGCGTAATTTGGCTTCGATATCGGCGGGATCCTGGTTAGCGACGAGATAGAAACCGAGGCGCGCATACGCCGTGTGAGGCACGATGCCGCGCACGCCGTTGTGCACTTCGCCGGCCTCCAGTCCGCAGACGGAGAGCGACGGTTCGAGATAGATCTGTCGCTTCAATTCTTCGCCCGTGGCCCCGCGCACAAAGCCTTTCAAGCCGAGGCTTTTTTTCGTGTGCGCCTCGTCGTAGGGAAAATCGTGCAGCACCTGCAGATCGGCTTCGGAGGCGGGGAAGACGTCGTCGTAAAAACCGTCGATGGCGATCTTTTCGGTGACGGCCTCCTTGAGCGCAGCCAAAGCCCAGATGAGGCGCCACGAAGCGCTGGGGACAGTTGCGCCCATGCGCCCGTGGACGTCCGATTTCGCGGCCGTGACGCGCAGGTCGAAAGCTACGGCGCCGCGCACGCCGCATCTCAGCCAAGGACGGCCGGCGGCGTCGACGCGTCCGTTCTCCCACAAACACACGTCGGCTTGTGTCAACTCTTTGAACTTTTCAGCGTTCGTCTGGGCGAAGCGTGTCATGGACGGACTGGCGGTCTCTTCGTCGCCTTCGACGAGAAACTTGACGGAGACGGGCAGATGACCGTTGGCGTTCATCATGGCGCGCACGGCGTGGAGGCGGAAATAAAGTCCGCCTTTGTTGTCGGAAACTCCGCGGGCGTACATTTTGCCGCCGCGGACGTCGGCTTTGAAGGGCGCTTTGTTTGTCCAGTGTTCGGTCTTGCCTGGCTCGACGACGTCGTAATGATTGTAAAACAGCAGCGTGTGGGGACTGTCGCCGGAGAGCCCGGCGCTGATCAGCGCGTTACCGTCTCCCACGGGGTGGAGCGTTGGCGTCAGACCGGAGCTTTTCAGGTCGTTCTGAAGCGCCGTGCGCATCGCGTCCAATCCGGCCGGATTGCCGGCGAAGCTGGCGCAGGCGCAGGCACGAGCCAGTTCGGCGACCATCTCGTCGAAATGTTCGTCGACGTAACGCAGTGCTTTTTCCTTGTCTGTCACGAGACTTCTCCTTTTAAAGCGGCACGGCGACGAATTCGTTTTCGCAGCTTGCCCCGGCGCAGATGTGCGCCACGCCTTCGCTGAGATTGTAGATGATGCCGGCTACGGTACTGCTGCGCCGGGCCATGGGCATCGATGTGTCGGCGGGATGACGGCAGATGGCCTTGGGATAATTTTCGTGATCGCTGAGGCAGCGGATGATCCAGGGCACGTTGATAGAGCCGCGTCTCTGCGCCAGCAGTTCGTAAAGCCGATCGCCGCGCGGAGAGCGTTCCAGGGCTTCCTTGGCGGGATCGACGACGAAGTGGTTGGCGTGGGTGAGGATACCGCTTGCGGGCTCGATCAGGTCAGTACCTAGCGGCGAAGTTTCGAAGTCCAGCGCACGACCTTCGGCGGAGCCGAGCATGAAATTATTCGACACGGTGCGCTTCGTCTCCAGCAGGAGCTTCTTCGCCTCTTCGAAACTGCGGCTCTGCAGCACCTTGCGGCGCAGGAACGTGACCGGCAGCGCCGTGCCGCGGTTATCTCCCTTTGACTGTAAATTGTTGGCGCACAGGCCGATCCCGTAGCTGTTGAAACCGTTGCGGATCACTTGGCCGGCCTCCGCCACGCCGACGATCCGCGTGCCGTCCGGCATGGTGTAGTGGACGATGACGATGTGATCGAGGATACCGACGCGGTAGTCCCAGTTCTGCCCCACATAGACGATGCCGTCTTTCGTGGCCTCGGGCTGCAGCGCGAAGGATGTGCACTCGTGAGGTTTGGGAAATTTGGTGATCTCGTAGCGCGTGTTCAGAATCATGATATCGGCAAAACTGACGCCGGCACCGTCGGCGATGCCGCGCACCTCGTCGATCAGATCGGGATCAACGGCCTTGACGATAGGCGTGTAGCTGAGCGCGTAGTTGCCAATCTCCTCCCAGGTCATCGTGCTGGTCTGGGCAAAAAGGGTACGATAGTCAGCCAGTCCGTTCCTGATCTGATCGGCCGCCTGCCGGCCGTAGTGAAAACCCATCCCGTAAGGCGTGCCGGGTTCAACGTTGATGATCGGAAAATGTCTCATGACGAGCTCCTTTTATTCAGAGAATGAATTTCGCTGCCAAGACGCGAACGCGTGACGAGGCAGAGAATTTTTCCATTTGACCTGTGTTCCTTGGCGTTTGAGCGGTGACGCATGTTTCAAAATTTTCCTCAGCGCTTGAAACAGGCCACAAAATGGCCTTGTTCAACCTCGCGCAATTTCAGATCGGACCTACGGCACTCCTCGGTCGCTTCGGGGCAGCGCGCGGCAAAACGGCAGCCTAGCTTGGGATTGATCGGGCTGGCGACTTCCCCCTTCATGATGTGCAATGTTTTGCGGTGCTTGAGGCTGGGAATCGGGATGGCGTTGAGCAGGCCGTGTGTGTAAGGGTGCAGAGGATTATTGAACAGCGTCTTCGTCGGCGCCAGCTCGACGCACTGGCCCAGGTACATGACGGCGATCTGGTCGCTGATATGTTTGACCACACTCATGTCGTGGGTGATGAACATGTAGGTGTACCCCTTGTTGTCCTGCAAGTCCATGAGCAGATTCAAAATCTGTGCCTGGATCGAGACGTCCAGAGCGGAAACGGGCTCGTCGCAGACAATGAATTTGGGATCGAGCGCTAGCGCGCGGGCGATGCCGATGCGCTGACGGCGGCCGCCGTCCATCTCGTGCGGGTAGGTGTTGACGAAGCGTTCCGCCAGTCCGACGGTGTCCATCAACTCGAAGACGCGTTCCATCATCTCGTTATTGTTCTTGTAGACGCCGCAGACCTTCATCGGTTCGGCGATCAGTTCCGAGACGGTCATTCTGGGATTCAGCGAGGCGAAAGGATCCTGAAAAACGATCTGCATCTGTTTGCGCATGTCCTTCATCTGATGCGGCGTGTAATCGAGGATGTTCTCGCCGTTGAAGAGCACTTCGCCTGAAGTGGCCTCGATGAGCCGCAGGATCACGCGCCCCAGCGTGGACTTGCCGCAGCCCGACTCGCCGACGACGCCGAGCGTTTGTCCCGCTTCGATGGAAATGTTCACGTCGTCCACGGCGTGCAGCAACCCGTGAGGGGTACTGAAATATTTCTTCAGACCTTTAGTCTGGATCAGAGGCGTCGTCATGTTCTATCCCTCCCGAACGGCTTTGGCCAGCCAGCATTTGATACGGTGCATGCCACTGTTGACGGGGACGGCTTGCGGACGTTCTTCTTGGCATTTGTCCAAGCGGTGCGGACAGCGCTCGGCAAACGGACAGCCGGGCAGTACGATTGAAGGGTCGGGCATCAGCCCGTCGATGGGGTGCAGCCGCGGCGACTCCTCGGCCATATTGGGAATGGCGCCGAAAAGTCCGACTGTGTAGGGGTGGTGCTGTGTGCCCTCGAAAATATCCTCGACCGTGCCGATCTCCACCACTTCGCCGGCGTACATGATGCCTACCTGATCGCAAATCTGCGCGACGATGCCCAGATCGTGGGTGATCAAGATCATCGACGTTTCCAGTTTTTGCTTGAGTTGATTCATCATCTCCAACACCTGAGCCTGAATCGTGACGTCAAGCGCCGTCGTCGGCTCGTCGGCCAGCAACAGCTTGGGATTGCAGGCCAAAGCGATGGCGATGACGATGCGCTGCTTCATGCCGCCTGAAAACTGATGCGGATACTCGCTTTTGCGGATGGCAGGAATGCCGACCATCTCCATCATCTCGTCCACTTTTTTCTCGATGAAATCGCGGTCGGCATGCTCGTTGTGCAGAGCGATGACCTCGGCGATCTGGTCGCCGACGGTGTGGATCGGGTTGAGGCTGGTCATCGGATCCTGGAAGATCATGGAAATGTCGTTGCCGCGCAGCAGGCGCATGTCTGGCTCCGACAGCTTGAGCAGTTCGACGCCGTTCATTTTGATGTCGCCCTGGGTGACGAAGCCGACGCGGTCCGGCAACAGCCGCAAGATCGAGAGCGCCAGTGTCGTCTTGCCGGCGCCGGTTTCTCCCACAAGCCCTAGAGTTTTTCCCTTTTCGACGGAAATGTCGACGCCGTTGAGCGCGTAAACGTTGTCGTCGTCGGTACGGTACATCACGTGCAGGTCTGTGACTTCAAGAAGTTTGTCTGCCATTGTTTTCGTCCTCCTGCGCTAATTCTTTAGCCTTGGATCCATCGCGTCGCGCAGACCGTCGCCGAGAAGCGTCAGCGAAACAACGACCATGACAATGGCAATGCCGGGCGACACGGCCAGATAGGGATGATAGCGAAGCTGACTCTTGGCGGCCGAAAGCATGGCGCCCCATTCGGGCGTGGGTTCGGAGATGCCGAGACCGATGAAGCTGAGAGAGGAGACCGTGATGACCGAACGGGCGACGGTCTGCGTCGCCTGAACGAGGATCGGGCCCATGGCGTTGGGCAGAATATGACGAAAGATGATGCGCATGTCGCTCGTGCCGCAGGCGCGCGCCGCCTCGATATAATCGGTGCCGATGATGGAAAGCACCGACGAACGGACGATACGCGACATCTTCGGCGTTCCGGCCAATCCCATGGCGAGGATCAAGTTCAGCAGGCTTGTACCGAAAGCCGCCACCAGCGTAATCGCCATAAGAATGTTCGGGATGGCGAGAAACACATCCATAATGCGCATGAGGATGTTGTCTACCTTGCCGCCGTAGTAAGCTGCCGTCGCGCCAATGAGCGATCCCAGCGACAGAGACACGCAGATCGTGGCGAGGCCGACGAACATGGAAATGCGGCCGCCGTAAATGACGCGTGCCAGCACATCGCGGCCGTACTGATCGGTCCCCAGCGGGTGGCCGGCCGTTTGCCCGGGGCCCTTGAAGCGCAGCGACAGATGCTGGGCAATGGCGTCCTGCTCATAGTTGTAATAGATGTCGGCGGTGCTGACGACCGCGAGCATCACTAGAAAGAGCGCCAGACCGAAGAGGGCAAGGCGGTTTTTCTTGAGACGGTTCCAGATGGTGCGCATCTGGCTCTTTTTCTTGTATTGGCGCAGCCGGTTCTCGACGGAAATTTTCTGCGCGTTTGCGGCGGTCATGCGCTCACCTTCCTTTTCTTGGCGACGGTGAATTTGGCTCTCAGCCGTGGATCGATATAGGCATAGAGAATGTCCACCAACAGATTGATCAACGAGGCGATCACGGCCGTAAACAACAGCGAGGCGATGACCATGGGCGTGTCCTTGGTGCGGATGGCATTAACCATCAGCTGTCCAAGCCCGGGAATGGCGAAAACCTGCTCGATGACGATCGTACCGCCGAGGGCAACGCCGAAATTAACGCCGATCAGCGTGACCACGGGCAGCAGGGCGTTGCGCAGCGCGTGATCAAAGATGACGCGACTTTCTTTGGCGCCCTTGGCGCGGGCCGTGCGGATGTAGTCCTGGCGAATGACCTCGAGCATAGTCGATCGGGTCATGCGCAGCAACGAAGCCGTGCTGCTCGAAGCCGTGGCGATGGCCGGCAGGATAAAATTCTTCCACCCCGTAACGCCCATAGCCGGCAACCAGCGCATCTTCAGCGAGAATCCGAGCACGAGCATCATGGCCAGCCAGAACGTTGGCATAGAAGTGAGCAGCAGTGCGCAGCCAAGCGCGAAGTTATCGGACAGGGAATACTGTTTGACGGCTGAGAAAACGCCTACCGGCAAACCGATCGTGACGGCAATGATCGTGCTCACGACGGCCAGTACGAACGTGTAGGGCAGCCTCGAGGCGATTTCCTGAAACACGGGCAGCCCCGTGCGGTAAGAGACGCCAAAATCACCGTGCAGCGCGTTCCAGATGTAACGCGCGTAACGGACCAACAGCGGATCGTTTAATCCCAGCTTGGCGTGGAGAGCGGAGTATTCCGCCTCGGTGGCTCCTTCGCCGAGGATCATCACGGCCGGGTCTCCGGGCGTGAAATCCATAACGGCAAAGATGAACAGTGCCACGCCAAGCACAACGGGAACAAGCATCAGCAGCCGCCGAAAAATATAACGCGACATGACTTTCCCCCCATAAATTAAGTGATTTTTACAGAGAGGGCGCTGCGATTCTGTCCGCAGCGCCCTCTCTGTTCAGCGCAGATTTTGCGATGGACGAGGTTTAGTCGAAGTACATCTCGTGGACCGGGAAGCGGAACACGGGGTGAGGATGGATGCCCTTGAGGTGTTTATTGAAAAAAAACTTCTGGTAGTCGGTATAGATGGGGATCAGCGGGACGTCTTCCTTCAGCTGGGCATAGACTTTGCGATAGAGTTCCATGCGCTTTTCGGGAACTTGCTCCTGACGGGCCTCGTCGAGCCATTTGTCCACGTCGGGATTGCTGTAGCCGGAGTAGTTGTTGCCGCCGCCGATCATGGAACTGTGAACGCGCCGGGTGAGCACATAGTCGGCGTCACGAACCGAAGCGTTGATCATGCGCAGGCTGGCGACGAACTGACGCTTGCCAGCGACGATGTCAAGGTAAGTGGCGCGCTCCATCTTGTCGAACGTGACATTGATGTCGATTTGGCGCAGCTGGTCCTGCATGACTTCGGCGGGATTCATGTAAGTCGCCGAACCTTGCATGCTGAAGACCACGTCGAAACCTTTGGGATAGCCAGCTTCGGCCATAAGTTTTCTGGCTTTTTCAAGATCCTGGGGATACCATGTGGCTTCTTTGTCGTAACCGAAGATGGATACGGGGCAAAGGACATTGCAGAGGTCGGCGTAACCCTCGGCGCCGCCGATGACGATGTCGTCGCGGTTCAACGCATACGCGACGGCCTGGCGCAGACGCTTGTCCTTGAAGATCCCGTCAGTGGTGTTGAAAGTGATGTGATGGATGCCGATCCCCGGGCAGGTGATGGTGGCAAGGGAGTCGAGCGTGTTGAGATATTCGTAATCGGTATGAGCTGGGAGATAATAGAAATCAAGACTGCCATCCTCAAGGCCGATGGCGCCGCTGGCCGCATCGGGAATCAACTTGTAAATGACGGTCTTGATCGGCGCCGGGCCGCGATAGTAGCCGTCAAAGCGTTCCAGCTCAAGTTGGTCACCGCTCTTCCATTCCTTCATGCGATAAGCGCCGGTGCCGCAGGGATTGCGGGCGAAGTTGACGCCCTTGGCCTCGGCCTCCTTCACAGCGCGCTGACTGACGATACCGAAGGTGAGGTTGCTCATGACTTCGAGAATGGGCGCGTAGGGATACTTGAGGAGCAGCTTGACATGACGGTCGTCGATCTTCTCGAATCCCTTGATGGCGCCGCGGATGCCGCTGGAGTAGCTGGATGCGAAGGAACGGTTCAGGGAAAACAGCACGTCGTCGGCGGTCATCGTGTCGCCGTTGTGGAACTTGACGCCGTCGCGGATCGTGAAGACGAGCTCCATCTTGTCGTCGCTGAATTTCCATTCCGTGGCCAGTCCGGGGACATATTTGGTATAGTCCTGAGGGTCGACGGCGACCAGCGTGTCGTAGATCTGGAGCATCATCATGTGAGTGACGGTGTCTTTGCTGGTGGACGGATCGAGAGAAGCGGCCTCGGCGTTCACGCCGTACATCAGGGTGTCCTTGGAGCTTTTGGGAGCTTCCGCTGCGCAGGCTGACACGGCCAAACCCAGAACCAGCGCCGCGAGAAGTTCGAAACGCGTTGCTTTCATGCTCATGTTCCTCCTTTAGACTTTTTTGTGTCGCAGCCGAGTTTTTGTATCATGATCGTGAACAGAAAGAGCCTTAAGCTGCTAAAAAAAATATAGCAATGTTGGCGGCGAAAATCTAATGAAGCTTTTTTATCGGTGTCATAACCTGTCGCACGCACATGGATATTGCGGCATTATGACGAAACAGAGTGGATGGACGTTGAAGCGATTGAACGGAATTCGCACCTCAGAATTAAATTTCGCCAATGCGCCCGATTACGGCGGCGCTGACGTGGATGCCCTTATGGAAACAGTCGAGGCGGAGGTTTTCGTTGGGCGAATGGTTCGTCTGGTCGGCATTCCCGTAGGGCACTGTCACCGACGGCATTTTCATGATGCCGGTCCACACGTAATCGGGGTTGCTGCCGCCGGAACTGGGATGAACGACGGCGTTGGGATAAACGGAGCGCGCGGCGGCGATAGCGGCTTGACAGAGCGGCTGTTCGGCATCGCTCTTGGAAGGATACATGGCTTTGCCGGCGCGGACGACGATTTCCGGATCGAAGGTGGCTGCGTGCCGGCGGATTTTTTCCAACACTTTCTCGGGATCCATGTTTTTGACGAGACGCACATCCAGCTTCATCAGCGCCGAACGGGGCACACAGGTCTTATGGCCCGGACCGCAATAGCCCGAGCTCATACCGTTGATCGTGAACGTGGGACGGAACATGAGCTGAGTGTAGTAAGCTTCCTTCGCCGTTTTAAGCAGTTTTTTGACGCCGTACACGCGGGCCAGCGTTTTCGGCTCGAAGGCGTACCCGTCCATGAGCTCCCGCTCGTAAGCGGTCGGCGGCAGTACGTCGTCGTAAAATCCGTCGATCAGCACGTGGCCGTCACGGTCGATCATCGAAGCGACGAGCTGGCATAACTCGATGGCGGGATTGGGAATCAGCTGCCCCGTCTTTGAATGGTTCTGGTGTGTGGCTGTGGTCAGCTCAAACTCCATCGACAGGTCGCCGCGGAAGCCCAGCTTGATCTCCGGAAAGTCTCCGGCGTTCATAGGGCCGTCGGAGTTATAGACCAGGTCGGCCATCAGCATGTCTTTATGTGTTTCGACGAAAGCTCTCATGTTGGGCGAGCCGCTTTCCTCCTCGCCGTCGAGAATGAACTTGACGTTGACGGGGACATCGTCCTCCGTTGCTAGCCATGAACGCACGGCAAGGAGGTGCGCGAGAAACTGTCCCTTGTTGTCGGCTGTGCCGAGACCGTAGAGCCGCCCATCGCGCACCGTTGGTTCAAAAGGCGGCGTGATCCATTCCTCCACGGGATCGGGAGGCTGTGTGTCGTAATGACCGTAGAAAAGAATGGTTTTTGCACCAGCTTTCTTCGACTTAAGTTCGGCGAAAACGAGCGGTTGCCCATCGGTTGGGCAAATTGCGACGGTATCGCAGCCCAGTTTTGTCAAAAGCGAACGCAACATCTCCGTACACTCGCGCACGCCCATGTTGCGGGCGCTGACGCTGGGCTGGGCGACAAGTTTTTTCAGCAGCTTCAGGTCATCGTCCCGGTGGGCTTCAATATGGCGGCAGACATCGACAAGACTCGTGGGAATCCTTCCTTTCACGGCGCAAGAAATTATAATTAAAGAAATGAATTGCCTTGAATGTATTATAATGAAGCCGTCTGGGTTTGTCTCATGAATTTTCTGACCGCTTATCATAACTTTGGGAGGAAGGGGGCGTCGCCTTGAATATTGATATTTACCGCTACCTGATGACAGTGGCAAAGGTGCGCAACATCACCAAGGCCGCGGCGCAGCTGCATATCTCCCAGCCGGCGCTGACGAAGGCGATTCACCGCCAGGAAAAGGAGCTGGGGGTGACGCTGTTTGACCGAAGTGTCCAGCCCCTGACGCTGACCTATGCCGGCGAACGTTATTTCGAGAGCGTTGGCAAACTGCTTGACATCGATGCCGAGCTGCGCGAAGAGATGAGGAACATCGCCCGCGGCACCAGAGAACGCATCCGCATCGGTGTGAGCGTGGAGCGCGGCACCACATGGCTGCCGAAGATTCTGCCGCACTTTGCCGTTTCCTTTCCCGACGTGGACGTACAGGTGAAAGAGGGGGTCAACGCTTTTTTCGAGCGAGCCCTGCTGAGCAACCAGCTTGATCTGTGCATTTCCACGCTGCCGATCCTGTCCAGCGACATCGCCTGTGAAGTGGTCAACAAAGCGCCGGTCTACGTGATTTCGTCGGCGGAACATCCGTTGGCGGCCCGTGCCGACTTGCGCAGCAACAGTCCCTACCGCCCTCAGTACATCGATCCGGAGCTGCTGAACGGCGAAAGATTCCTGACGCTGACGCCCGCGCAGGGCATGTATCGCGTCGCTCAGCACCTGCTGGAAAAATATGGCCTGCGCGTCAACACCGTGCTTCAGCTCACCAGTCAGCGTACCATCACGATGCTGGCTGCGGCTGGTATGGGGCTGGCTTTCACGACCTACAACGGCGCTCTGCAGGCGCAGAACGAAAGCGACAGCCAGCCTGTCTTTTACACCATCGAAGACCCGCTGCACTGCCGCATCGACATCATTGCCTGGAAAAAGAACCGCGTCTTCACGCCTGTCGTGAAAAGTCTGATCGCGTTGACGAAACGTGTCATGCGCAGTTCGCCGCATCCCAAAATCGAAATTCGCCGCTGAACAAAAAACGGATTGGGTCACTTGCCCTGCGACAAGTGCCCCAA
>NZ_ADFP01000099.1 GCF_000177335.1 Pyramidobacter piscolens W5455 | reverse complement strand
GCGGGTCGGCCGCCGACAGCGGTTCGGCGAGGACGCGCAGCCCCTGAGCGTTGACGACTTCGCCGCCGCCGCGCGAGAACCAGCGCAGCCGGTAATCGCCGACGTGGGCGAGGATCTCCGCGGGGCCGAAGACGTCGAGCGTCTCGTAACCTTCGAAAAGGAGCGCGTTTACGTCGAACGGGCGGCCGGGCAGGTCGGCCTTCTCGCGGCGCACGCCGTGATACGGGCCGTCTTCGACGGTCCCGGCGGCGCGGAAGCCGAGATTCTCGTAAAAACGGTTCAGTTTCGCGTTGTCCGCGGCGCAGTCGAGGCGCAGCGCGCGTTTCCCCAGCGCCGTCGCCCGCTCGCCGGCCAGGCGCAGGAATTCCCGTCCCGCGCCGCGGTCGCGCAGCGACGAGACCAGGTTGTGCACGTGCAGCGCCGGCCGCGGCGCGTCGCTCCAGCGCGGGTCCTCTTCGAGCAGGACCGCCGCCGCGACCGTTCCGCCGTCGCCGTCGAGCGCGAACAGCTTGCCCTCGCGCAGCATCCGCTCGTAATAGGCGCGCGGGTAGACTTCGCGGTAGTTCGTGACGTTCCACTGCCGTATGCCCGTTTCGTCCATCCAGCGGATGCGCGCGTCGATCAGCGCTTCGATCCGCTCAAGGTCGCCGCCGCGGGCGGCGCGAAATCGAGAGGTCATGAAAAGATCCCCTGTCTGAGAGCGTCCGTTATTCAGTTTTCAGCCACTCCGCGACGCCCTCGTCCGTCAGCTTGTTGGCGTCGAGGCAGTCTTTGACGTCGCCGGCGCAGTGGGCGCGGATCTTCCCCGCGCTGCCGCGCGGGCCGCTGCCGCCGTGCGTGCAGAACGGCCAGACCGTCTTGCCGGAAAAGTCGTACTGCGACAGGAAGCTGACGACGGCCTGCGGGCAGGTGAACCACCACACGGGGAACCCCAGCGCGACGCGGTCGTAAGCGGCGAAGTCCCCCACGCGGCCGATGAGCTTGGGCAGCTCGCCGGTGAGCTGTTCTTTTTTGCCGACGATCACCGTGCCGGCGTAGCTTTGCGGATACGCCTTCTCCGTCTTGATCTCGAACAGGTCGCCGCCCGTGACGCGCGCGATCTGCTCGGCTCTGGCCCGAGTCGTGCCCGATTTGGAGAAGTACGCGATCAGAAGCTTTGCCATGAAAACCATCCTTTCCGGAAAAAAATTTTCGCCGTGCGGCGGGCGTTTGGCGCGAAGAACGTGCGTTTGGCTCCGCCGCAGCTTTATTGTACCATGCGGGCGGTTTTTCCCGCATCCGCCGGGCGCGGGGGACTTTTCCACGTCGCGCGCGGCCCGTTCCGTCTTTTTCGACCGACGACAAAAGCCGCCGCCGTCCAGCCCGCCGCGATAGGTTGATTGTCGGCGGAACTATGCACGCCGGGACGCCCGGGGCATGTGGAAAACGCGGTCTGATCTTTGGCTCCACGGGGACTTTTGAAACCACGATGCGAAGACTATCCACAGAAGAGGCACATTATCCACAAAATAATGTGTATAAGTCGGCTTGATTGTCGATAGTCTTTCCGCAATAACGCGGAGGTTTTCTGGCGATAAAAGTTTTGATACGTCCGTTCCCGGCCTCAAAACGAGCGGAGCCGCCGCGTCCGGCTTGACAAGGCTCCGTTGCTTCGATATCTTCATGGGCAGGAAATTCTTGAAGAAGGAGGCGTTTCCCTTGCGTGACTCAAAAAAAATCTCTGCTGCGCCGCCGACCTGCGGACGCGGCCCCGCAGGCGCTTCGGCGGGAGCGGCGCGATGAGACGCGAAGCCGCCGTCCCCTTTTTCTCCATGCTGCGCGGCATGGCGGCTGCGGTCGCCGCGCAGCTTGCGGGCGGGTTCGAAGAAGCCGAGGTCCGCGCCATGCTGGCGCGGGCGGACGAAGCATTTCAAGCCGACATCCCGTTCATTCCCGAGGTCGGCGCCGACAACCCTTGGCTCAAGAGCCTCGTCGGCGTCGCCTGGCTGTCGGGCGTGTGGCTCCAACTGGAAAAGCGCGGCTGGAGCCTGCCGCGCATCTCCCTGGCGACGCAGAAAGCGCTGGCCGCTTTCGCCCAATCCAGCCTTCCCGCGGAAAAGCGTTCCGCCATGGGCGCGGCCATGTGCTCGCCGGAGCTGGCCGAAAAGATCGCCGCGCGCTCGCGCGAACGCCGCTTCCCTGACGACTGGCTCGTCGAAGCTGTGTTGCCGCGCGAAGGCGAATCCTTCGACGTCGGCTACGACGTCTTCAAGTGCCCCGTCGTCCAGTACCTTGAGGAGCGCGGCCTGCGGCGCTTCGCCGCCTGGTTCTGCCGCGACGACTACCCGCTCCATGCCGCCATGGGCGTCCGCCTCGAACGGACGCGGACGCTCGCCGACGGGGCGGACCGCTGCGATTTCAGGCTGAAACTTTGTGAAGAACCGTTCACACAGATCATGGAGTAGCCGCCGCGTTTTGCTTGACAAGGTCCCGCCGTTTGATTATCTTAAAGCGGCAAAAACATCTTTTGACTTTTTACAGGAGGCGATTTGTTTGAAGAACCTGAAACGGCTTTTGGGAGCGCTGGCCCTGCTGACGGTCCTGGCGGCTTCCGCCTGGGCGGCGCCCAAGAACGTGACGCTGGTGCTGCTCCGTCACGGCGAGAGCGAATGGAACCTCGAGGACCGCTTCACCGGCTGGTCCGACGTGCGCCTGACCCGCAAAGGCGTGAAAGGCGCTTTCAACGCCGGCATCGCCATGAAGAACGCCGATCTGACGTTCGACGTCGTACACACCTCGCTGTTGAGCCGCGCCATCGCCACCGCCTGGCTGGCCATGAGCGCCCTGGACTGCCGCTGGCTGCCCGTGGAGAAGTTTTGGCGCCTCAACGAGCGCTGCTACGGCGACCTCGAGGGCAAGACCCGCACGGAAGTGGCCGAAGCCGTCGGCAAGGAGCAGGTCGACATCTGGCGCCGCAGCTACGACGTGCCGCCTCCGGCCCTGGCCTACGAGGACCCTCGTTCGCCCGTGCACGATCCCCGCTATGCCAATCTTGACCGCCGCTTTATCCCTCAGGCCGAGAGCCTCAAGGACGTGATCGCCCGCGAAGCGCCCTATTGGAGCGACACGCTCGCCCCCACGCTCCGCGCCGGCATGAACGTGCTCGTGGTCGGTCACAGCACCGCCCTGCGCGCCCTCTCCTCGTGGGTCGAGCCTCACCTGACCCCGGAAGAGTTGCAGAAGCTCGAGATTCCCAACTCCACGCCCGTGGTCTATAACCTTGAGATCACCGACGACGGTTTCAACGTCGTCTCCCGCGAAGTCATGAAGGTCGAAGACGTGCCTTTGCCGCCGCCTCCCGAGGCCGACAAACCCGCGGAAAAGCCCGCCGAAGCTCCCGCTCCGGCCGCCGGCAAATAACCGCGGACACAACTGAAAACATCGAAAACGAAAGAGCGGCCGAGGGGCGATGAATTCCAACTCATCGCCCCTCGGCCGCTTTTTCGTTTTATGATATCTATTTTTGATCATATCATCTGAATGCCGATAGCGAATGGTCTCGAGACACAACGTTCCACGTGGAACATTTTTTGCGGATCCGTTCCTCGAGCTTCGCCGCGTTCCCCGCTACGACAAAATCCGCGTCTGGTCTGCGCCGTCGTCCTCGAAGACGAGATATTCGTCGAAGTCGAGCCACAGCTCTTCGCCCTCGGGGATCTGGCCGTAGGTGTGCCCGGCGGCGATCACGCGCACGTCGGCGTCGCCGATGCGCACTCGGCAGTCGTTGGTGTCGCCGAGATAATACGCTTTGGCCAGCGTCCCCTTGAGCACGCCGCGGTCGCGGCGCATGACCATGTTCTCGGGGCGCACGGCCACCACCACGGGACCGCGCCGCTCGCCGCCGTACGCCATCCACTGGCCGCCGGGAAAGTCGACGCGCCCGTCCGAGGCGGCGCCGCGGATGAAGTTGATCTTGCCGACGAAATCGGCCACGAACTGATTGGCCGGGCGGCGGTAGATGTTCGTCGGCGTGTCCATCTGCTGCACCGCGCCTTTGTTGAAGACGATGACGCGGTCGCTCATGGCCATGGCCTCGGTCTGGTCGTGAGTGACGTAGACCACGGTGATGCCGAAGCGGCGCTGCATGTCCTTGATCTCGAAGCGCATCGACTCGCGCAGTTTGGCGTCGAGGTTGGACAGCGGCTCGTCGAGCAGCAGCACGCGCGGATTGCACACCAGCGCGCGCCCCAACGCGACGCGCTGCTGCTGGCCGCCGGAAAGCTCGTTGGGCAGCCGCTTGACGTACTGCGTCAGGTGAACGGCCTCCAAAATATCGAAAACGCGCTTCTTGATTTCGCCGCGGGACAGCCCCTGGATCTTGAGCGGATAGGCGACGTTGTCGAACACGTCCATGTGCGGCCACACGGCGTAGGATTGAAAGACCATGCCGATGTTGCGGCGGTTGGGCGGCACGAACTGGCCGCGGCCGCTGACGACGGCGTCGTCGATGAGGATCTCGCCCGAAGTGGGCTTCTCGAAACCGGCGATCATGCGCAGCATCGTCGTCTTGCCGCAGCCGGAAGGCCCCAGCAGCGTCACAAACTCACGGTCGCGGAAGACGCTGCTGAACTTCCGGATCACCTGAACGCTGCCGTAGGATTTGGTCACTTCATTCAACGTAATCGAAGACATGCGAAAAGCGCTCCTTGTCTAAATCGAGAACTCGCCCTTGGTGAGCTTGTTGAGTATCCAGTTGACGGCGATCACGAGGGTCAGAATGCCCGTGGCGATGGCCGCGGCGGTCTGCTGGCTGTGGTAGGTCTGATAGGTGAACAACTCGTAGCCAATCGTCTTGGTGTCGGTGGAGTAGAGCAGCGTCGACATGGTCAGCTCGTAGAAGCTGGGCATGAAGATCAAGAACCACCCCGCCACGATCGACGGCGCGATCAGCGGCAGCGTCACGTCTTTGAAGCTGCGCAGCCAGCCCGCGCCGGAGATCAGCGACGCTTCTTCCAGCGACGGGTGGATCTGGCTCATGGCCGACACCACCGTGCGCATGCCCATCAGCAGGTACTTGATCATGTAGGCGACGATCATGATCGTCAGCGTGTTGTAGATGTTGACGCCGAAGCGCCCCGACATCGTCATGATCAGCGCCAGGGCGATAACCACGCTGGGCGTGCCGCTGCCGAGCGTGATCAGAAAGTCGGGGATGCGCCGCCCCTTCGCCTGCGTGCGCGTCAGCAGCCAGGCCATCGCGCAGGAGATCGCCATGCCCGCCGTGGCCGCCGCCGACGCGGCGACGAAACTGTTTTTGGCCGTGTCGAGGATGCCTTTGCGCGTGAAGAGGATGTGCCAGTAGCGCGTCGTGAAGTTGGAGGCCGTCAGCGCCTTGCCGAGATTCTTCGTGAACGACGTCATCGCCACCGTGGCGAACGGCAGCGCCACCACGACCAGCGCGAACAGCGCCACGGCGACCGTCACCGGCAGCCGCCAGCGTCCCAGCTCGACGATGTTGGGGCGCGTCGACTTGCCCGACACGGTGATGTACTGTTTCTTGCCGCACAGGAACGTCGACGCGTAGAGCACCAGATTGGCGATCAGCATCAGCGACACCGCCAGCGTCGTGGCGTCCGTCAGCCCTTCCGCCGAGCCCACGTAAACGTAGTCGATGATGCGCGTCGTCACCGTGTCGATCTGCCCCGGCGCGCCGATGATCGAAGGGATGCCGTAGCACGACGCCGCCGAGACGAAGACCAGCAGCCCCGCGGCGACGATCGACGGCAGCATGATCGGGAACGTCACCGTCAGCACCGTCTTCAGCGGCGAAGCGCCCGAGATCTTCGACGCCTCTTCCAGCGAAGGATCCATCTTCTCCATGGCGCGCGAGATGGTGATGAAGGCGTAGGGATAGTAGAACGTCGTCAGCACCCAGACCAGCCCGCCGATGCTGTAGATGTTGAACGGATTTTCCGCCAGTCCGAAAAGACGCGCCAGCCACACGTTCAGCGTGCCCACGCGCGGATTGAGCAGCCGCAGCCAGGCCATCGCCCCTACGTAGGGCGGCACCATGTAGGTCATCACGAACAGCGTGCGGAAGAAACGGCGCCCGTACATGTCGGTGCGCCCCACCAGCCATGCCAGCGGAAAGGCGATCAGCACGCCGAAGACCATCGACAGCCCCGCCGTCGCCAGCGTGTTGCGCAGCGCCTCCCAGTTCAGCTTGTACGTGTAGATGCGCTCGAACGCGGCGAGCGAGAACGAGCCGTCGGCGAAGAACGAACGGACGACCAGATAGCACATCGGAAACACGTTGAACAGAACCAGAAAGCCGACGATCGCGAGGATCAGCAGCGCCTTCGCGTCGATGCGGAACTTTCCCGGACTTTGTATCGTTGGCGAACCCCCGCTCACGGATACCAGCTCCCGCCGTAAGAATTTTGTGAAGTGCCCCGGGCGCAACCGCGTGCCCGAAGGAACATGACTTCTTCATATTGTACAGGAAGGCGCGCGAAAATTCACGGGGCGCGCTTTTTTCTCCAGGGCAATCGCTTACGAAAAATCATCCGAGCAAGACTCCTGTAAATTGACAAGCCCCTGTAAATCGAAAAGAGAGAAAACGACAACAAAACGGCAACTCAGAAGTAGTAAGTTCAGTA
>NZ_ADFP01000098.1 GCF_000177335.1 Pyramidobacter piscolens W5455 | reverse complement strand
TTCCGCAGGGAGCGTCTTCGCTGAACAAAAAAATCCGACGGTCGCGGGACCGCCGGATTTCGCAGGAATTTCCGTTTCGCAAAGAACGAACGGCAAACGCCCGCCGTTACTTTTTCAGCACCATCAGGCCGTAGGGCATGCGGCGTTCGCGGCCGTCGCTGACGGCGTTGACGACGTGACCGTCCCACCACATTTCCGACGAGCCGCCGCCGTCGAGATTGAGCAGAGCGGTCAGCCCCAGTCGGCGGCCGAGCTGCTCGGCCTCGTTCAGGAACAGGCCGCGGCTGTGCCACGACGAACGGCCGTCCGCCACGATCCAGACCATGCGCTTGCCGTCCCAGCCGAGCAGCGTGCGCGGATGGCGCAGCGTCAGGATGCTCAGGCTCAGCATTTCGTCCCAGAACTGGTGCCCGGGCGCGTACAGCAGCGGCCCCGCCTGCACGGCGCTGGCGACGTCGATGGGCGGAGTCTCGCGCCACTGCGTTTCGAGCGTAACACGGTCGCCTTTCTGCAGCGTAAACTTGGGATCGCGGCTGACGATCAGCCACTCGTCGGGTCTCATGTCGCGGCTGAATTGGAGCGCCGGCACCGCCTCCTGCACCAGTCCGTCGTGCACGCGGGCCACGAAGCCGTTGTTGCCGGCGCGGGCCTCGGACGCGCCCAGCGCGGGCGTGAGGATCGCCGTCGAACCATAATCGACCTTGGAATTGAGCAGCACGGGCACAAACGGACCGCCGTTGACCGACAGGCGCATACGGAATTCGCCGCCGCCGAAGTGCATCTGCCCGCGGCCGTTCCACGCCGCCATGGAACGGTTGTAATAAGGCAGCGTCACCGGCAGCCCGCCGGCGAACAGCGCGCCGATGGGGCCGTTGCCGCCGAAATAGCCGCCGTTCATGGCGACGAGCGCCTTGTGAGCGGCGGCGATCTCCGACAGCTTGGCGAGCGCTTGGGAACTGACGGCGCGGTTCATGCCGATCACGGCGTCGGCCGGATCAGCCGGCGTGAAAGACGTCCAGAACAGGGCGCTGCTGTCGCCGGATTCCGGCAGGATCACGGCGCCGAATCCATTGCCGAGCCGCACCGCCCATTCGTGGGCCTGGCTGCGGTCGGCCACCAGCGGCGTGAAAACGCCGTAACTGAAATCCACTTCCTGCACGCTGAGCGGACACGCTTCGCTCGTCTTCTTGCGCGCGAAAGCGCTGGCCTGCGCCTCCGTGTCGAAAATGCCCAGCTGCACGCGCCAGCCCTGCGGCGGGCGGCCGACGTTTTCGCGGTGGATGCGCAGCGCGCCTTCGGGGCGTCTGATCTCGTGGTCCCAGACCAGACTGGCGCGGCAGCGCCCCGCCCATTCCAGAACTTCGCTCAGCTGCGCCTCGGTGATGCTGTCCCACGGTTTGGAAAACACGCTCCGCGGCGCCGCCGGCTGGACCGACTTGGCCAGAGCCACGTAGCCGGAAATGTAGGCCGGCAGACTTTTGTCCTCCGGCGGCAGCGCCCAGGCCGCCGTTTCCGCCTCGTGGCGGAACCCCATGGCCTGAAACGCGAACATCAGCGCTTCGGCGTTCGTGCAGGCGATCTCCGGCGAAAAATCGTCGGCCGGGTAGAGGATCCCCAGCGAAAGCGCCGACAGCAGCGCCGGCCTGTAAGGCGTCGTCTCGTCCACGTCGCCGAACGTCTTGCCCGTCTTCAGCGGCAGGTCGAGGACCTGCATCAGCTCGCCCAACACCTTCCCGCGCGGCACTTCCGCGCAGGCCGTTCCCGCGGCCGCAACCAGCAAGGGCAGAACCAGAACGGCGATCTTTTTCAACGACATGAATGACATGTTCTCAGTCTCCTTTTTCCAAAACAGATGACGGCTTATTTTAGCATCTTCCGGAAATTCCGTCAGGATTCACGCGTCGACGGCGCGGCGGCGAAATACGGCGTGTTGTATCGACGCAGCATCGCTAGCTTCCAGCGGGGCTGGTCAGACGCCTGCTGCACGGCATGAAAGAGCTCATCGATGTGATTGAGAATTACATCCATTACTAGAACACCAGGCGTGTGCGGCGTAACCTTGGTGTTCTTACGCTGATGGAGAAACATAATCTGTGTTTAGCGGCATAAAAAACGCAGATTCCGGTTGGATGCCTCGGCAGCCAACCGGAATCTGCGATTGCCACAGCGCCGCAGCGCTGGGAAGTCCCTTCTCATTATTTCTCTGTCTACTTGAAGAGGAACAGTTCGGATTTCCATCGGGGGCCGACAGAACCGTTTTCGTCGCCGGACGTTTTGTCTTCGAAATATCATCGCTAATGACGCACAAAAGACCGCGGAATTGGTCAAAAGTCCGCGCAATAACACAATGCAACGGGTCCGACACGATGATATTATCATTATAACGAATAAGAATGAATCCAAAGAATGGCAAACTCAGAGAGGACGCGCCCGCCGTGCAGAATATCGCCGTCAAAGAACTTTCTTTTGCGTATGTGAAGGACAAGCTGATACTGAAAGACATCGACCTTGCCGTGGCGGCGGGGGAGTTCGTCTGCCTGCTGGGACAGTCGGGCTGCGGCAAGAGCACGCTCCTGCGCCTGCTGGCGGGGCTGGAGCGGCCGACGCGGGGACGGATCGCGATCGACGGGCGCCCAATCGGCGGCGCGGGGCTGGACCGCGGCGTGGTCTTTCAGGATTACGGTCTGTTCCCGTGGATGACGGCGGGCGAAAACATCATGCTGGCGCTGAAGCAGCGCTTTCCCGGGCGCGGCGCGGACGAGCTGAAGGCGGTCGCGCTGGAAAAACTGCGCGAGGTCGGCTTCGACGGCGCGGTCTTCCGCAAGCTGCCGCGCGAGTTGTCCGGCGGCATGCAGCAGCGCGTGGCGATCGCGCAGGCGTTCGCCGTCGATCCGCCGATGCTGCTGATGGACGAGCCGTTCGGCGCGCTCGACGCGGTGACGCGCGCCATGCTCCAGGATCTGGTATCGGAGCTGTGGGCGAAGCACGAGCCGAAGAAAACGGTCTTCTTCGTCACGCACGATGTGGACGAGGCGCTGCTGCTGGGCAGCCGTGTCGTCGTGCTCGGCCAGTCGCCCAGCGGCGTGATCTTCGACTGCCGCGTCCCCGCGGTGGAGCGCGCTTCGCGCAGCGCCCGCTTCGAAAACGCGGAGTTCGTCCGCCTGCGCGAAACGCTGATCCGGCACATCAACCGCGACGTGGCCGAGCGCCTGTCGCGCAGCAGCCTGTTTGCGCATGGAAACGGCTCCGTCGATTAAGCTACAAGCACCATATTTATCTCTATAAAGGAGCGTTCTTTTATGTCTGTGAAGAAAAATGCTGTCCGTCTGTTTGCCGTCATGAGCCTGGCGCTGGCCGCCTCGGCCGCTTCCGCCGCCCCCGAGCAGCGCGTCGTGCGCTGGAACTATGGCACGAGCGGCAACGTGCTCGTGACGATCGCCGAGAACAAGGGGTATTTCAAGGACGAGGGGCTGACGATCGAGCCGGTTCTCGCCAACGCCAACGCCGACGCCATGACGCTGCTGGCCACCGGCAAGGTGGACGTGGTTTCTAACTCCGGCACGGCTGCGCCGCTGCAGCAGATCGCCGCCGGCATCGACCTGACCATCTTCGGCGGCCACATGGTGACTGGCTGTATGCCCGTGATCGCCCGTGCCGGCGCGGAATGGAACGGCGTGCAGTCGCTGATCGGCAAGAAGTTCGCCTGCAACCCTTCGTACTTCGCCTTTACCGGCGCGGTCATGGATCTGGGCTACAAGGATCCGCTCAAGGCCGTCAACTGGGTGACCTACTCGGGCTACAACGAAGCGCTGGCCGCCGTCGTGCGCGGTGAGGTTGACTACGCGCTGATGGGCACGGGGCAGAACTTCAACGTCAAGAAGATGAACGACGTCAAAATCGTCACCTATCAGAGCGAAGTGATGCCCAACTACTCCTGCTGCCGCATGGAGGCCCAGACGGAGTACGTCAAAAAGAATCCCGAGACGATCAAAGCCGTCCTGCGCGCGCTGCTGCGGGCGCAGAGCTACTATGAGAGCCACCGCGACGAAGCCGTCGCCATGCTGGCCAAAAAGATTGGCGCTTCCGACGAGTACGTGGCCGCTTACATGCTCGACACCGCTCACTACGTCGTCAACGCCGATCCGCTCAGCAAGTCGGTCGTCCGCGCCTGGGGCATTCTGGACAAAACGGGTTTCCTGAGCGAAAACGCCCGCAACATCAAGATCGAAGACCATATCGACACCGAGCTGTATCGGCAGGCACTTGCGGACGTCAGCGCCGCCCACGGCAGCGAGGATCCCGCTTTCTACGAGCGTCAGCGCGCCTTCTTCGAGGAAAACAACTAAGCGGCTGCGGCGATGGGCAGGCTGAAATACTTTCTCGGCAAGTACTGGCTGACCTTCTGCATCTGCGCCTCGCTCATCTCTCTGTACGTGTTCGCGACCGAGACGGGGCGCGCCAATCCGTACCTGTTCCCGCGCGTCGGAGCGATCCGCAAAGTCTTCGCCGGCGAAGGGCGCACGATGTTCGTGAACCTGCTGGCGTCGATGAAGCTGATGATCCCGTCGATCGCCGTCTCGCTGGGCGTGGCGCTGTTCGTCGGCACGGTCCTGGGTATGAACGAGCGGCTGCGCGACGCGCTGTACCCCGTAATCTACATGTTCAGTGTCGTGCCGTCGATCCTGCTGTCGCCGTTCGCGCTGCTGCTGGCGCCCGATTTCTGGAGCGCCTCGGTGTTCCTGATCGTTTACGGCACGGTCTGGTCGACGCTGTTCGCGGCCATCACGGGCATCATGACCATCGACAAGCGCTATCTCGACAAGGCGGCGACGCTGGAGCTGAAAGGCTTCAAGCGGCTTGTCAAGGTCATCCTGCCGGCGGCCAGCCCGGCGATCCTCGCCGGATTCGTCAACTCGCTGCGCAGCACCTTCGTGATGCTGGTCTACTCGGAGATGTACGGCGCGCAGTACGGCATGGGCTTTTTCGTGAAAAAATACGCCGAGTTCGGGCTGTACGACTACACCTGGGCGGGATTCCTGTTCATGGTGCTGGTGCTGGTCGTGGTGATGCAGTTTTTCGAGCAGATCAAAAAGCGCCTGCTCCGCTGGACGACGAACGCCCGCGCCCAGTGAACGCGTCGGAGAAGCGCCTTGTTTTTTGACAGTCTGCCTGGATTCCGCGGTGTCGAAACAGAAAAGGCATCCGTCCGCGTCGGCATGGACGGCTCGACGTCCGGCTTCACGGTCCTGAACGACAAGGGCGAGCTGGAAGGTTTCGAGGTCGACGTGTGGAACGAGATCGCCAAGAGGAACGGCTGGAAAGTCGCGTTCGAGCAGATGCCCTTTTCGAGTCTCCTGGGAATGATCGGCGACGGCCGCTTGGACACGGTCGCCAACACGCTGGCGCCCACCGAAAAACGCAGAGAGATCTACAACTTCAGCGACCCCTATCTTTACGACGAGCAGAACCTCATGTCGCGTCCCGAGACCGAAGCGAAGACGTTCAAAGATCTCGACGGGTTGACGATCGGCATGGTGCCCGGCTCCGTCGACGAGGAGTTCATCGATCGGATCGAAAAAGAAAACAACGTCAAGATCAAGCGGGTCTACTTCGACGACACGGCCATGCAGGACGTCGTCATGGGGAAAATCGACGCCTGCGTCCAGTCTCAGACGATCGCCATCGAGGCCATCCAGCGCTTTGGCGCAGACAAGATCAAGGTGCTCATCGGCGGCGGGCTTTACTTCGAAAGCGCGTATCCCTTCGCCAAAACTCCGCAGGGCGACGCGCTGCGCGAGGCGACGAATAAGACGCTCAAGGCGATGAGAGAAGACGGTACGCTGCGACGCATTTCCGAAAAGTGGTTTGACTTCGACTTTACCGTAACGCATTAAGCGGAGGCGTTCATGGATCTGGAATTCGTCGGGCGGGTCTTTGTGAAGATGCTGCCGGCCTTGCCGAGGACGCTTTTGATAACCGTTCTGCCGTTTGCGGCGGCGCTTTTTCTGGGGCTGACGGCGACGCTCCCGATCGTCTATGACGTCCCGATCTTGAAGCCCCTCTGCAAGCTTTACGTCTCTTTTTTCCGCGGCACGCCCTTTATCGGGTAGCTTTTCATGATTTATTTCGGTTTGCCCCGACTGGTTGCCGGTCTGGCCTCCATGGGAAAGATCGAGGGTTTCATGCTGACGCTGGCGCTGAACAGCGGCGCGTACATGAGCGAGATCATCCGCGGCGCCTTCCTGGCGGTGGACCGCGGGCAGATCGAAGCGGCGAAGTCGATCAACCTGACGCGGATGCAGACGCTGCGGCTGATCGTGATTCCCCAGGCGGTACCGGTCGCCGTTCCCGGCATCGTCAACAACCTGATCGACGCCATCAAAGGCTCCTCGCTCGCCTTCACCATAGGTATTCTCGATATCACGGCGGTCGCGAAGATACAGGCCGGAATCACCTTTCGGTATTTCGAGGCCTACATGTCCATGGTCATTATGTACTGGTTGATCGTTCTGGCGCTGGAGCAGCTGCAAAAGCGCTGCGAAGACAAACTGAAATCGGCTTCCGCCTAAATTCCATGAACCTTTTGTCACTATTAAGCAGTGGTTTTACGGCGGGAGCGCTGCCGAACGGACGGAGGAAACTGCCCGTCAGTTTTTAATACTCTTTCTTGATCAAAAAGCCGAACACGAGGGCGCCCCGACAGCGGCGCGGTCTGTGCGACTCGCTTTGTGGATCTCCATCGGAGCGCCGCACGATTCAAATTTTTAATGAAGAAGCAGCGTCAACGCTCTTTTCAATTTGCCGATATTTTCACGGGGGGAATAAACGCATGCTGGAATTGCCAAAAAATTTCGAGAGCTACGATGAAAAACGAAGAAACGCTTTCCTGGCGCTCTACGAGGAGAAAAAGAAAGGGAAAAAGGTCGTCGGAACGTTCTGTTCCTACACACCCACCGAGCTGATCCACGCGGCCGGAGCCATTCCGGTGGGGCTTTGCGGCAACAGCGAGCAGGGCATTCTGGAGGCTGAGACGCGGCTGCCCAAGACTCTGTGTCCCCTGATCAAATCCAGCTATGGATTGGCCATGACTGATCAATGCCCGTTCTTTTACTTCTCCGACGGAGTGCTCGCAGAGACGACCTGCGACGGTAAGAAGAAGATGTACGAGCTCTTGGGCGAACTCAAGCCGGTACACGTCATGAAGCTTCCGCAGGGCAAGGACCATGCCTTGGCCTTGGAGTCCTGGGCCGAGGAGATTCGCCTGGGCGCCAAGTTCCTGGAAGAGCTCTTCGACGTCAAGATCACGGAAGAAAAGCTTCACGACGCCATCGTCTACCGAAATCGCGTGAGGAAGGCGCTCATAGAGCTCTACGAAGTAGCCAAGGCCAAACCGACCCCTGTGTCAGGGTACGAGCTCACCACGATCTCGGAGTCCGCCGACTTCCATTTTACGGACGACAGCCTTATCGAGAAACTGGAGGAGAAGACGCGGGAGTTCAAAAGTCGCGTGCGCGCAGGGGCTGAAAACCGCCCGCGCGTCCTGCTGACGGGCTGTCCCAACACGGGTCTGCGCGAGAAGCTGGTCCGCCGGGTGGAAGAGATGGGAGCCGATTACGTCTGTTCAGATCATTGCGCCGGGCCGCGCACGCTCCGCTTTATGGTCGACGAGGAAAAAGATCCTTACGAAGCCCTGGCTGAGCGTTACCTCAAGATCAACTGCTCCGTGATGACGCCCAACAAAGGCCGATTCGACGATCTCAAGCACCTGGTCTCGGAGTACCAAGTGGACGGGGTCATTGAAGTGGTCTTGCATGGTTGCCACACATTTGCCGTAGAGGCCTGGCACACGAAAAACACGATTTACGAGGAGCTCGGGCTTCCCTATCTTCGCATCGACACCGATTTCTCTCCGTCAGACCGGGGGCAGATCGAGACCCGGCTGGGGGCTTTCATCGAGATGATGGCGTAACCGCCCCGCCCGGAGAGCATGGAGTCGGAGTGGGTGTTTCTGCGAAGAGAGAGGAGGTAGCGCAATGTACTATGTGGGCATCGACATCGGCTCCACGGCAAGCAAAACGGTGGTCATGGATGCCGCAAAAAACGAGATCCTGGCCCGGAAGCTCATGCCCAGTGGCTGGAACAGCAGGGAGACAGCCGCTGAAATCCTGGCCTGGCTGCTCTCTCTGGGGTATACGCGGGAAGAACTCCGCGTCACGGCGACGGGGTACGGACGGGTCTCCGTCCCCTACGCTGACGATATCCTGACGGAGATCACCTGCCATGGCAAAGGAGCCTGCTTCCTTGGGGGCGAGAACCACCTCACTGTCGTCGACATTGGCGGCCAAGATACCAAGGTGATCCTCGTCCGGAACGGCCGTGTCGTGGACTTCGTCATGAACGACAAATGTTCCGCCGGGACAGGCAAGTTTCTGGAGATCATGGCCAACCGCATGGGAGTCACCCTGCCCGAGTTGTTCGCGCTGGCGGAACGCGGACGGGAAATCACGATCTCCTCGATGTGTACGGTCTTCGCCGAGTCGGAGATCGTCAGCCTGATGGGATTGGGTACGCCGAGGGAAGACATTGCCTGCGGAGCTGTCAAATCCGTCGTTGCCAAGGTCGCGGTGCAGGCGGCACGGAAGGGTGCAGCGGGCGCTTACTTTCTGACCGGAGGTTTCTGCGACAGCGCCATGATACTGCGCAAGCTGTCCGAGGCCCTGCATGCGCCGGTGCGCACGACCCCGGACGCCCGTTTTGCCGGCGCTGTCGGCGCCGCCCTGTTGGGCAAATGAACTCCTTCGAAATTGGAGTGCCGGAGAGCTGTCCCCGAGGCATTCAGCGCTCCCCCGGGACGAACGACATCGCGGGCTGTAGCGAGGGTCGTGCGGCCGGCGCAGTTCCTGTAGCGATTTTTACAACAGTCGGTATTGTTGAGGTGAACCATGTCCATCAATGAGTCGGACTCCACAAAAGCAGTTCAAAGTTCGTGCATTTTCCCGAAACGTCGGTTGGGAGATGTCACCGTGCGGCTCGACTGCGGCGCCGTTCTTGCTTTTCTACCGGCGATGTCCGCGCTGGCGGCGCTGGCGCTGCATCTGGCTCTTCCCATGAACGCCCAATTCATGGAGAGGCCTTTGCCTTACTACAAGAAATAGTATAAAAGAGCCTTTCTTTGTTCTCTGTAATGAAAAAGGCGCGGAAAGAAATCCGCAAAAAAAATTGAACGAGAGGCAGACAGCATCGTTTGCCTCTCGTTCAA
>NZ_ADFP01000097.1 GCF_000177335.1 Pyramidobacter piscolens W5455 | reverse complement strand
GAACGGGAAACGGGTAAAAAAACGGAGAGCCGCGGAGCGTTTTCGCTCCGCGGCTCTCCGTTTTTTTACGCCTTCGTGGCCGAAGCGCGAAGACGCGGGGGAACGCGGACGGTTTTTCTGGTACAATCGAGGAGGCTTCGGAAGAACCTCAGGGAGGCGGCGGAGATGTTCGGCGGGAAAAAAACGGTTATCTTCGACATGGACGGCACGCTGATCGACTCGGTGGGCGTGTGGAACGCCGTGGACGTGGAGCTGGTGAAGCGGATCGGCGGCGGCGAACGGGACGGCGGCGATCTGCAGAGGCAGCGCGACGCCCTGCTGCGCGAGCGCGCCGCCAGTCCCGACCCGTACGGCGACTACTGCGCCTATTTAAAGGAAAACTACGCTTCGCCGCTGACGGCCGACGAGATTCACAGGCTGCGCTACCGCATCGCCCGCGACTTCCTCGAGAACGTCGTCGATTACAAACCGCGCGCCGACGAGTTCGTCAAGGCGCTGAAAGCGCGCGGCTTCCGCCTCGCCATTGCCACCGCGACGCGCCGCGGCACCGTCGATATTTACCGTACCGTCAACCGCAACATCCTCGCCAAAGCTCCGCTCGACGAGTACTTCGCCCCCGTCTACGCGCGCGAGGACGTGCGCGCGATGAAGCCCGACCCGGAAGTGTATTTCCGTATCCTCGGCGACCTCGGCGCGGCGCCCGCCGAATGTCTGATCTTCGAGGACTCGCTGGTCGGCGTGGAATCGGCCCGCAACGCCGGCATCGAAGCCGCCGCCGTCTACGACCGCTACGCCGACGCCGACCGCGCCCGCATCGACGCGCTCGCCGATTACCGCCTCCGCGACTATGGCGAGGCGATCGAGATTCTAAAACGGGAAACGTCCGAGTGATCCCCTGCGGCTCGTGAGGAACGCCGCTTTATGGTAAGATACGGCTGTTCGGCGTCGAACTTTTCCCGGATGATACCGTTGTTTATTTCAAGGAGGAACCGATCATGCGCAAACTGGCAATTTACGAAGCTGCGGCCGAATGGGACGACGAGCAGGAGCTGGCCGATCTGGCCCAGTCGCTGGACGTGCTGACGCATCAGGGCGTCGAATGGGAGCGCCACGACTTGGCCAAAGAGCCGGCGGCGTTCGAGGCGAATCCCGCCGCCGCGCAGTACCTGAAAGTTTTCGGCGCGGAGCGCCTGCCCGTAATGCTGGTGGACGGCGTTATCGTCATCGCCGGACGCTATCCCGACGACGTCGATCTGATCGACTGGCTCGAACTGCCGCCGGAAGTCCTGGGCTACGATTGGGTGGACGAGGATGACGTTGAAGAGGGGCGCGACGGCGAGTGCGGCTGCGGCCGTGAGCGCTACGCCGAAGACGGCTGCTCGGACGACGCCGAAGGGCGCGAGCACGGCCACGGGCATCATTGCGGCTGCGGCCATCACGGACATCATTAGAAAAAGCTGCTGCCCCGTTTCTTTGGGGGGGCGGCGGAGATCTTTCGCGACGAACAGGGAGCGTTTCCGTTTTTTGGTCGGAGGCGCTCCCTGTTCGTTTTCACGCGCTGATTTTTTTTCGGAGTGTCCCGCGGGGAACGTTTTTTGCAAATCGTCATCGGCAGATCGCTTCGAGCGCGCGCTCGATGTCGGCGCGCCCGGCGAAGAACGTTCCCTGTACGAGCGTCGGGTCGCCGCCGCCGCGGCCGCCGAGCTCTTTGTTGAGCGTTTTGACGGCCTCGCGCAGCACGGGTTCGCGGGCGCAGATCACGTAGTTCCAGCCTTTTCTGCCGTTGCTTTCGGCGGGGGAGAGAACGGCGGCCGTCTTCGCCTTGCCGCCGGAGACGAGGGCGTCGCAGAACTTGCGCAGCTCCGCGGGCTTGAAGCCTTCTTCGAAATCGATCAGCAGACCGTCGCCGGCGGGGAACTGCGCGGTGCGCAGTTCGAAGTAGCGGCGCGCCAGCTCGGAGGCGCGGGCTTCCGCCGCTTCGGCGGCGGCGACGTGCTGGCGCACGGCTTCGACGGTCTCGTAGGGCTTGGCGGAAAAGATGCGCCCGATCTCGCGCTCCTGCTCGTTTTTGCGCGCGTAATCCTGCATGGCGAGACGGCCGCAGAGCATCTCGATCCTGACGCCGCCCTTGTAGCGGGCCATGGCGATGAACTTGATCAGGCCGATTTCGCCGCTGCGCTCCACGTGAGTGCCGCAGCACGCGCAGAGATCGACGCCGGGAAATTCGACGAGGCGCACGGCGCCGCTCAGTTCCTTCTTGCTGCGGTAATCGAGCGCCGCCAGCTCTTCCGGCGAAGGGAACGCGACGCGCACGGGAAGGTTGGCGTAGATCGCGGCGTTGGCATCGCGTTCCAGTTCGGCGAGCTGTTCCTCGCCGATGGGGCCGTTGAAATCGACGGTGACTTTGTCGGCAGCCATGTGGAAGCCGACGTTGTCGTAGCCCCAGCGCCTGTGGACCAGACCGGAGACGATGTGCTCGCCGGAATGGGCCTGCATGTGGTCGAATCGTTTCTGCCAGTCGATCGCGCCATGCTGGACGCTGCCGACCGGGAGCGGCTTGTCGGCGTAATGGACAATGGCGCCGTCTTTGCGGCGCGTGTCGCTGACGGCCGCATCGCCGATAACGCCGCTGTCGGCGAGCTGGCCGCCGCCTTCGGGATAGAAAGCGGTCTGCGAAAGCGTCACCTCGAAGCCGTTTTTGCCGGGCGCACAGCCGGTGACGACGGCGTCGAATTCTTTTACATAAGGAAGCCGGTAGTACAGTTCGTTCATCTCGTCCATGAAAATGTCCTCTTTGCGTCGGGAGTGTAAAACCGTGCGTTTCATGAAAATGATTATGCCACGTCTTACGCGCTTGCTCAAGCGGGATTGGCGGCGCGAAATTTTTTTTGCGCCGCTTTTTCGTTTATTGTCACCAATAAGATTTAATGAGTTGACAATATATCGGCGGAGACGTATGATCGTGGCGCGGTAAAAATTTTGCGAAGACGGAGTGAAAGCGATGGAGAAGAATCGTGTCAGGAATATGGCGGCGGTCGCAGTGATGACGGCGCTGATGTGCGTGCTGGGGCCGCTGTCGGTGCCCGTCGGGCCGGTCCCTTTTTCCCTTCAGGTATTCGTCGTCTACCTTTCGGTGTATGCTCTCGGCGCCCGGCGCGGCGCGTTAGCCGTCGTCCTCTATCTGCTGATCGGCTGTGTCGGGCTGCCGGTGTTTTCGGGATTTGCCGGCGGTCCGGGCAAACTGTTCGGGCCGACGGGCGGCTTCCTCGTCGGCTTTGTTCCACTGGCGGCGGTCAGCGGCTGGTTCATCGACCGCTGGGAAAGCAACGTCGTCGTGCAGTTCGCCGGGATGCTGCTGGGGCTGGCCACGCTTTATCTGTTCGGCGCCGCGTGGTTGGCGAAAGTCGCGAATCTGAGCTTTGACACGAGCATGGCCGCGGCGGTTTACCCGTTCATCCCCGTCGACGCACTGAAGATCGTGTTGGCGATCCTGCTCGGCCGCGTGCTGCGCCGCCGCCTGCGCGCCGCCGGGACACAGGGCGAGCCCCCGGAACGTTAAAATTTGGAACGTCATAAAACGCCTGACGGCTGCTGAGCCGTCAGGCGTTTTTCGTAAACGGTGTTCCACGTGGAACATTGCCAGATGTCTTTCCCGCAAAAAAAACTTCATGATACAATAACGTCATAAACGATGGAAAGGGAGCGTTGCCGTGATCGAAATCGTCTTTGAGGAAACGGAGAAACGCACGGCCGCCTACGACGGCGAAAGGCGCGTGGGACTGTGCGCCTATGCCGAAGACGGCGCAGTCTGGACCGCGTATCACACCGAAGTCGATCCCGCCTACGGCGGGCGGGGCATCGCCGCGCGCCTGGTGGACGAACTGGTTCGGGCGGCCCGCGAGCGCGGCGTCAGAATTGTGCCGACGTGCTCCTATGTGCTCCGTCGGTTTGAGAAGAAGGCGGAGTGCCGCTCCGCTCAGAGCTGAGAGCGACTTACGGACGACGCCTTGGCGGCGGGCAGGTGTGTGGAGAAGATTTTCTGGACTGGAGAGCCCGAGGAGGAAAGAGAGAATCATGAATCAGCGGCGAATCGACAAAATCATGGACAGTCTGAAGGAAGCGGGGCTTACGCAGGCCCTGCTGAGCGATCCTTTCTCGCTGACCTACGTGACCGGCGACAACTTCCGTCCCGGCGAACGTTTTCTGGCGCTTCTGCTGCGCGAGGGGCAGAAGCCGGCACTGTTTTTGAACCGGCTGTTCTTCGCTCCCCATGTGGCGCCGGGGAACATCGTCCCCTACGACGACACAGAGCGCGGCGCGCTCAAGGCGCTGCCCCTGATCGACCGTTCCCGGCCGCTGGGCGTCGACAAGAAAATGCCTGCCGAGTTCCTGCTCGAACTTCAGCAGCGAAACGCCGCTTCCGGCTATGTGAACGCTTCTCCCTGCGTGGATCATGTGCGCGCCTGCAAGGATGCCGAGGAGATCGCCCTGATGGTGCGCGCCTCGCAGATGAACGATCAGGCCATGCTGGCACTCCGTGAGCGAGTCCGCGAAGGCGTGACGGAGATCGGGCTGGCCGACGAACTGGCCGGCATCTACCGCGAGCTGGGCGCCGACGGCCTCTCGTTCCCGTCGATCGTCAGCTTCGGCGCCAACGCTGCCGATCCGCACCACTCGCCCGACGGCACCGTGCTGAAGCCGGGGCAGTGCGTGCTCTTCGACATCGGCTGCGTCAAAGACGGCTACTGTTCCGACATGACGCGCACCTATTACTTCAAAACGGTCGGCGCCAAAGACCTCGAAATTTACGAGATCACGCGCCGCGCCAACGAGTCCGCGGAAGCGGCGATGAAGCCCGGCGTGCGTTACTGCGATCTGGACGGCATCGCCCGCAAAGTGATCGCCGACGCCGGATACGGACCGTATTTCACGCACCGTCTCGGACATTCCATCGGCCAGCAGGGGCACGAGTGGGGCGACGTGAGCAGCGCCAATACGGAACGGGTCAGGCCGGGGAACGTTTTTTCCTGCGAGCCGGGCATCTACCTTCCCGGCGAGACGGGCGTGCGCATCGAAGATCTGTGCCTGATCACCGAGACGGGCGTACAGATCCTCAATCGGGTTCCCAAGGAGCTTCAGATCATCGAATGACGCCGACGCCGCGCCGGGGATGCGAGAATAAAATCGTTTCGCTCTCTGCGCGCGGAAAAAGTTTTTTATCGCTTGTATTTCGTCAGCGCTGCGCATATAATAATCAAGCTTTTATAGAGGATACAACGGCCCTAAAAAGAGTTGTTCTTAATTTCTAAGGAGGTTTGCGTAATGGTATCGTTTCTGTTTTGGGTGCTGCTGCTGGTAGTTCTTGGCAGCGCTGTGCTCGCTCTGGGGTACGCTTTCATTACCTACGGCTTCGTCAAGAACATCGTCATCGACGAAGAGCACAAAAAGGTGACTGAGCTCTCCGACATCATTCACGAGGGCGCGATGGCGTTCCTCAACAGCGAATACAAATGGCTCGCGCCGTTTGTCGTCATTGTCGGCGCCCTGCTGTGCACCTTCCTGAGCGTTCCTTCGGGCGTGTGCTTCGTCTTCGGCGCGCTGTGCAGCGCCCTGACCGGCTACTGCGGCATGATCGTCGCCACCCGCTCCAACGGCCGTACGACCTTCATGGCCACCAAGAGCATGAACGACGCTCTGGGCGTTGCGTTCCGCGGCGGCTCCGTGATGGGCATGACCGTGGTCGGCGTCGGTTTGGCCGGCGTGGTGCTTTCCTATGTGCTGTTCCGCGATGCGAACGTCATCACCAGCTTTGGCCTTGGCGCTTCGTCCATCGCCCTGTTCGCCCGTGTCGGCGGCGGCATTTACACCAAGGCCGCCGATGTCGGCGCCGACCTTGTGGGCAAGGTCGAAGCCGGTATCCCCGAGGACGATCCCCGCAACCCCGCCACCATCGCCGACAACGTCGGCGACAATGTCGGCGACATCGCCGGCATGGGGGCCGATCTGTTTGAATCTTACGTCAACTCCATCATTGCCGCCATGGCCGTCGGTTTCGCGACCACGCTGTCCGGCGACGGCGCGCCGCTCGGCCTCATGGGGGTGCTCTATCCTTTGGCGCTGTCCGCCCTGGGCATTGCCGCGGCGATCTTCGGTTCGGCCTGCGTCACCGGCAGCCTGACCGAGGAGAACGACAGCAAAATGGGACAGTTCGCCAGCAAATACCTGTTCAAGTTCATGCAGTCCGAGCACGGTACCGATCCTGCCAAGGCCCTGAGCCTGGGCACCTACATCACCGGCATCATCGAGATCGTCGGCGCGTTGATCCTCTCGCTGGTCCTGCTTCAGGACATTCGCATCTTCTTCGCCGTCGTTTCCGGCGTTGTGGCGGGCGTGGCCATCGGCGTCGTCACCGAGTACTATACCTCTGCCGACTACAAACCGGTGCGGAAGCTCGCCGACACGACCGAGACCGGTGCCGCTACCGTCATCCTCGGCGGCATCTCGCTGGGCATGACTTCCACGGTCGTTCCCGTGCTTCTGATCTGCGCCGCGACGCTGATCAGCTATTTCTTCAGCGGTCTGTACGGCGTGGCCTGCTCTGCCGTGGGCATGCTTTCCATCACCGGCATGAGTCTCAGCGTCGACGCTTACGGCCCCATCTCCGACAACGCCGGCGGCATCGCCGAAATGTCCGAACTGCCCGAGGGCGTCCGCAACATCACCGACAAGCTTGACGCCGTGGGCAACACGACCGCCGCCATGGGCAAGGGGCTGGCCATCGGTTCCGCCGCCCTGACCGCGCTGTCTCTGTTCTCCGCTTACGCTCAGGCGGCCGGACTCAAGTCGATCGATCTGAACAATCCCCACGTCATGGTCGGACTGTTCCTCGGCGGCATGCTGCCCTTCCTGTTCAGCGCTCAGACTATCGCCGCTGTGCAGGAAGCGGCCGGCAAGATGGTCGAAGAAGTGCGCCGTCAGTTCAAGGAACACCCCGGCATCATGGATTACAGCGAGAAGCCCGATTACAAGAAGTGCGTCGCCATTTCCACCGAGGCTTCGCTGCACAAGATGATCGTGCCCGGCCTGCTGGCCATCGTCGCTCCTGTCGTCGTCGGTTTTGTGCTTGACGCCGAAGCTCTGGGCGGTCTGCTCGGCGGCGCCATCGTCACCGGCGTGATGCTGGCCGTTTACATGTCCAACGCCGGCGGCGCTTGGGACAACGCCAAGAAGTACATCGAATCCGGCGTGCACGGCGGCAAGGGGTCCGCCAACCACAAGGCGGCCGTCGTCGGCGACACCGTGGGCGATCCTTTCAAGGACACCGCCGGTCCCAGCCTGAACATTCTCATCAAGCTGATGACCGTCGTCGCTCTCGTCATCGCTCCTCTGATCATGAAGTAAGGGCGCGTTCTCGACAGGACGAAAAGAAAAAGCTAAAATAAAAAGCGGGGAGGGCGCAAAAGCTCTCTCCGCTTTTTCTGTCGGATTTCAAAATTTGAAGAGGTGAACGCTCATGGCCGACGAAATCGTCGCGAAAATAAAGGACGCCGTCGACATCGTGGAACTGGTCGGCGATTCGGTGCGGCTCGTGAAAAAAGGACGCAATTACAGCGGCCTCTGTCCTTTTCACGACGAAAAGACGCCGTCGTTCATCGTTTCGCCCGACCGCGGCACCTGGCACTGTTTCGGCTGCGGCAAGGGCGGCGACGTTTTCAGTTTCGTCATGGAGAAGGAAGGGCTGAGCTTTCCCGAAGCGCTCGAGTATCTGGGACGGCGCGCCGGCATCGAGATCCCGCGGCGGAAAAACCGCGGGCAGACGACGGATCTTTATTCGGTCATGGAAATGGCCGTCGACTTTTACCGCGCCGAACTGAAAGGCGCGGCCGGCGCCGTCGGCAAAGGCTATCTGAGCCGCCGCAGCATGTCCGTGCAGGATGCCGACGCCTTTGAACTGGGGTGGTCCCCGTCGGCGTGGCGGGCTCTGAACGACGCGCTGCGCCGCGAGGGCGTCACGCAGGAGCAGCTGCTTAAATGCGGACTGGTGATCCAAGGCGAAAAAGGCTGTTACGACCGTTTCCGCGGGCGCGTAATCTTTCCCATCCGCAACGTCTCCGGGCGCGCCATCGCTCTGGGCGGCCGCATTGTTGACGGCGAAGGCGCCAAATACTTGAACAGTCCGGAAGGGCCGCTCTACAACAAGAAGGAAAACCTTTACCTGCTGGACAAGGCCAAAAACGCGATCCGCGAGAAAGGACGCTCGATCCTCGTCGAAGGCTATATGGACGCCATCCGTCTGCACATGCACGGGCACAGGGAAACGGTCGCCTCGCTGGGCACGTCGCTGACGGAAGAGCAGGCGCTGCTGCTGAAGCGATTCTCCGACAAATGCTATATCTGCTACGACTCCGATACGGCCGGGCAGAACGCGACCCTGCGCGGCATGTATATTTTGCAACGCGCCGGGCTTCAGGTATTTGTGGTGCTGTTCCCCGGCGGCAAGGATCCCGACGAGATGCTGCAGAGCGAGGGCGGCGAGCAGCTCTTCAACGAAGCGGTGGAGAACGCCCGGCCGCTGGTGCTCCATCACATCGGCCTTTTCAAGGCGGCGGCCGAGAAGGACGGTCAGGCCAAAGCCGCCGAAGAATTGCTGGAAGGCATGGCGCAGCTGACGGCCGTGGAACTTGCCCCTTATATGCAGGAGATCGCCCACGCCGTGGGGCTGCCCGATTATCAGCTGGCGTCGGAACTGAACCGTCTGCGCCGCGGCCGCCGCCTCAGCCCCCGCGCGGAGGAAAGTCTGGCCGGCGACGTGCAGCCTCTCGAGCTCGAAACGGCCGATTCGGAAACGCCGCCAAACTGCGATCCGGCGGAGACAGGGCTGCTTTACCTGCTTTGGATCAGCCGCGAGTTGCGCATGTCGGCGTCTGTGGCGGAAGTGGTCCGCATGTTCCAGGATCCCCGCCTCAAAGACATCGCCGGCGCGCTGCTGACGGGCGAACAGCCGGAGAGCCTTGAGCACCGCTGGCTGGAAATGGGAGATCATTTTCCCATGTCGGCGCTCTCCGGCGGCGCGTCCTTCTGCGACACGCTGTCCGGCACCGACATGGAGAAATGGCAGAAACTGAGCGCCGATCAGGGACGCCGTGTCAAACAGGCTCGCTACATTCAACTGAAAGCCATGATGTTCCGCGGCGAAGCCTCGCCGGAAGATCTGACCGAGTACTCGGCGCTGGCCGCGGAACTGAAACGTTATTGAGCCTTGGAATTCATTCTTGAGCAATACTTTTTCAGAGTAATTGCGATTCCTTGCTGAGGAAGAGCAGTTACTCTGAAAATTTTATAAATAACAGATTAATATAAAATAATGAACGTTTAGCGTTTACTTATTTTCATGATTGCTGTATAATTAATAGAGTAATAAATATATTTTATTACGTATTTCTCTAGAAAATGAAACGGGGGGCGAAGGTAATGAAAAAGAAGTTGGGGATATTTATCTTGTTGGCAGTGGTTTTGAATTTATTTTCGGTTGTCCCGGCGCTGGCTGCTGAAAAAACGCTTAAAATCGGCACCTATATGACGATCACAACGTTGTGGCCGTGGAGGACGACGTCCGACGGCGACGGGTACATTATTCGCCAGATTTATCACACCCTTGTTGAAATGGATGAAAATTCCAAGTTTACTCCCGGACTGGCGACCAGCTGGGAATGCGCTGACGACGGAGTGACGTGGACCGTTCATCTTCGCGACGACGTATATTGGCAAAGGGGCAACGGTCTCTTCGGCGATGAAAAAGTCAAGGTGACGGCTGAAGACGTCAAATTTTCGTACGATTACTATCTTGATCCTGCAAATGGTTCCGTGCGCTATGACGCTTTAAGCAAAACGCTGAAAGAAATCAGAGTGATCGATGATCATACGGTTCAGTTTGTAACAAAAGATATAGACGTTTTGTGGGAATACTCTATGTATCAGAATTATGTTATCCCTCGGCGCGCGATTGAAAAGAAATGGGATCTTGCAAGCTACCCCGTTGGATCGGGAGCGTATAAGTTTCAGGACTATGTAACTGACACGTCATTGACGTTGATCAGGAACGAAGATTTCTGGCGCGAACCGGCTCTTGACAAAGTGGTCTATAAGTTCATTACTGATAAATCCGTATCGTCGATGGCGCTGCAAAATAAGGAGATTGACATCGCCCTTGCGATTTTGCCCACTGAAATCGAAAACATCGCCGGCAAGGATTATTTGACCGTAGCGCCTTCGGCGATCGGATCTCTGCGCTGGATCGGGTTCAATTGCAAGAAAAAGATCTTTTCCGATTCAGAAGTTCGCCGCGCATTGGCCATGGCCGTGGACATGGACGGCGCGATAAAAGCTATTTTTTCAAACAAAGCGGGCGCAAAGCTGGCTGTGCGGGGGTATGGATGCATTCCCTACGAACGGCCGGGCGGGGACCTTGAGTCTAACAAGGCCGTAACTCCCCGGTATAATCCGAAAGAAGCCGTAAAACTTCTTGATAAGTTGGGTTGGAAGACGGGGCCTGGCGGAGTGCGGAGCAAGGACGGACAGAAAATGAGTTTTGTTCTGCAAGTGGGGAACAACGACGCGAACCGGGAAAAACTGTCAGTTATCGTGGCCACTCAGCTGAAGGCTATCGGCGTAGATTGTACGGCCAGAACCGCAGAATGGGCCACGCATACCTCCGACATCGCGAAAGGCACTGTGGAAATGTATATCATGGGAGGTTACAGCAATCTGGACGGCGGTAAACGTTTGATGGAAACAAACACCAAACGCTTCAGTCCTAACTGCGGTTATTCTAATGAAGATGTTGATAAGCTGATTCAAGAAGCGTTCCGCACGATGAATTATGACAAACGTTGCGCTCTTCTTCGCAAAGCCGATAATATTTTCTCGTCTGAATGTCCTCATCTCGGCGCATATTTTGAATATTCGCAAGTCGGATACAACAAGCGCGTCACGGATTTTGGATACGCCACAGTCTATCAGGCGCTCTGTTCGCCTGTGCGCAATGTGGGGGTCGCCGAGTAATTCGTACCGGAACGATTTATTTACGCGGGCTTATGGGGCGTTTCTCCATAAGCCCTTTATTTAAAAGACGAGGGTAAAATCATGTGGGCTTATATAATAAGACGTATTTTTCAGACTGTCCCGACGCTGCTGATCAGCTCTCTGCTCATATTTTCGCTGCTGTACGTGACCCCAGGCGATCCTGTTGAACTGATCCTTGGAACGGAAGATGCGAACGTGTCGGAAGAACAGCGTAAACTCGTTGAAGAGCAGTGGGGGCTGGACAAACCATTCCTTGTCCGTTACATACGTTTTATAAAAGGCGCATTTGTAGGCGATCTTGGCACGTCATACGCTACGGGGGAAGACGTGTTCTCCAGCGTGGCAAAACGTATGCCGAACACCCTCAAGCTGGCTGGGAGCGCTATGGTGATTGCTCTCGTCGTTTCGTTGCCTTTGGGGATATTGGCGGCTCTGAAACACAACGGCATCTTGGATTCTGTAGCAACAGCTCTGGCGACGATTGGCGTATCGCTGCCAAGATTCTGGTTCGGTTTGGTTCTGATTATATTCTTTGCTCTGCATTTAGGCTGGTTGCCGACTATGCCGGAAACTACGAACATCGCGGACGGCGTTGTGCCTTTTCTGCGCTCGATCATACTGCCGGCCTCATCTTTGGCGTTAAGCATGGCGGCTACCCAAACGCGGATGATCCGGTCCAGCATGCTGGACGTTCTGAATCAGGATTATGTGCGGTACGCGCGTAGCAAGGGATTGAAGGAGCATGCCGTTATTTGGGGGCATGCGCTAAAAAATGCCATGATTCCCGTTGTCACCGTTATAGGCGGAGAAATCGGCAGTTTGCTGGGCGGAGCGGTCATTACGGAGTCTATTTTCTCTTGGCCCGGCGTCGGCCGTTTGACGATTAGTTCCATTGCGCGGAGGGATTATCCAATGATCCAGGGCGCGACTCTCATGCTTTGTATAAGTTACATGCTCGTAAATCTGGTTGTCGATATTTTATACGCGTGGTTCAATCCCCGCATTCGCCTCGACTCGAAATAGGAGACTCGTGCTATGAATGATAATTCAAAAAATGCGCGGAGCAGGAGCGTTGTAGCGCAGAATCAAATTGGAAACGAGTCGTTGCCTTTGACCACGTATTGGAAGGACGTAAGACGCCGTTTCTTGAAAAATAAAATCGCGGTCGTTGGCCTGGCGATCCTTCTGATTATCATTGTCCTTTGCGTCGGCGCTCCGTGTTTTACACGATATGATCCTATGATGGACATGGATCTGATGAACACCTTGGTCCGGCCATTTTCCCAGGAGCATATTTTCGGCACTGACGACTTGGGGCGCGATATTTGGTCGCGTCTGTTGTATGGAGGACGTATGTCGGCAATGACGGGGATGTCGGTCACGTTGCTCTCCGCAGCTTTTGGCATTGTGATCGGTTTAGCCAGCGGCTATTATGGCAGTTGGGTTGACGCATTACTTATGCGCTTTACAGATATCATGTTGTCTTTTCCGTTTCTTATCATCGCCATTGCTATCATGGCGGCTCTAGGATCGAGCCAGGGTAACGTGATTTTGGCGTTGGCAATCGTCGGATGGCCAAAGTTTGCCCGTCTTACTCGCGGGCAGGTACTGGCGATTAAAAATACGGAATACGTTGAGTCTGCGCGCGTCGCTGGTTTTAAAAATACACGCATTATATTCAACCATATTTTCCCTAATTGTATCGGCCCGCTGATTATCCAGGCTACGCTGTCAACAGGAAGCGCGATTCTTTCGGCGTCGGGGCTTTCGTACCTTGGTTTGGGATGCGATGCGGCTGCGCCTGACTGGGGCGTCATGCTGAACCAGGGACGTAATTACCTGCAGCAGGCGTCGTATCTAACGACGATCCCAGGCATCGCGATCTCGCTTACGGTTCTTTCTATGAATTGGATCGGCGATGGACTTCGAGACGCGTTTGATCCTAAGATGAGGAAGTAGGTTGGATCATGGCGGAAAAAATGAACGATGAATATCTGCGCGTGGAGAATCTGCACACTTACTTCCATACACCCGAAGGTGTTGTAAAATCGGTGGATGGCGTTTCGTTTCATATCGATGCGGGAGAAACGCTCGCGCTGGTCGGCGAATCCGGTTGCGGCAAAACCGTGACGTCGCTTTCTCTAATTCGTCTCTTAGCGGATTCGGCGGAAGTCTTTGCCGACAAAATGACGATTGACAGGCGTACGATTAAAGGTCTCTCTAAAGAAGAGGCGCGAAAAATTCGCGGTAAACAGATCTCCATGATCTTTCAGGAACCGATGACTTCGTTGAATCCGGTTTATCGTATTGAGAAACAGCTAGGCGAGGTGTTCCGCCTGCATGACCCGAAGATCTCCAAACGCGAAATCTATGAACGTTCCGTTGCCATTTTGAAAAGGGTTGGCGTCCCCAAGCCTGAAGAACGATTGAGAGTCTATCCTCATCAGCTTTCCGGAGGGCTTCGTCAACGAGTGATGATCGCGATCTCTCTGGCGTCTGCTCCGCGCATGCTCATAGCCGATGAGCCGACGACGGCTCTTGACGTCACTATCCAGGCTCAAATTATCGATCTGCTTAAGAGTCTGCAAAAGGACATGAACATGGCGATTCTACTGATCACTCACGACTTCGGCGTTGTTTCTCAGATTGCCGATCGAGTGGCGGTGATGTATGCTGGTAAAATTGTGGAGAGCGGGAGACTTGAAGATATTTTTCAGGATCCTTGGCATGTTTACACCAAGCTGCTGATCATGTCCATTCCAGGGATCAAGGTGACTCGGGGCGGACGGTTGGAATCTATTGCGGGGACGGTGCCAAATCCTCTGAACTGGCCGAAGGGCTGCCGTTTTGCGCCGCGCTGTCCTGAAGCTTTGGATATCTGTTTTGAGGATGAACCTCCCGAATATGTATGCGGCGAACGCCGCGTGCGCTGTCATTTGAAGCGGGGGAGCGTCTGATGGATAATAAAGAAACTATTCTCAAGATCGAGGACCTTAAGGTGCATTTCCCGATAAAACGCGGCCTTATGCAGCGTACGGTCGGGTACATTCGGGCTGTCGACGGGGTATCTATGGATATATACCGGGGCGAAACGGTTGGGCTGGTCGGTGAATCAGGATGCGGGAAAACGACCATAGGCCGCGCTATTGTTCGTCTGAACGAGCCGATGTCGGGCAGAATTATTCTGGATGGCAAAGATGATATCTTGAAAATGCATGGCGACGCGCTTCGACGACTGCGCAAAAAGGTGCAGATCATCTTTCAGGATCCTTATTCTTCTTTGAATCCTTCGCAAACAGTACGCCGACTCATTTCTGAAGTGCTGACGGTGCAGATGGGCTATGCGGCGAAAGAGGCGGCGGAAAAGACGGCCGAACTTCTTCGGCAGGTAGGTCTTGCGCCGGTCTATGCGCTTCGATATCCACACGAATTTTCCGGCGGTCAGCGTCAAAGGGTCGCGATTGCCAAAGCGATCGCCCTGCAGCCGGAATTCCTCGTTTGCGACGAAGCTGTGTCAGCATTGGACGTTTCCATACAGTCTCAGATTATCAATCTTCTCATCGATCTCAAAGAACAGATTGGCAACATAACATATCTCTTTATTTCTCATGCCCTGAACGTGGTGGAACATATTTCGGATCGGGTCGCCGTTATGTATTTGGGAAAAATCTGCGAGTTCGCCCCAACGGAAGAGCTCTTCGATCATGCGCTGCATCCTTATACTCAAGCGTTATTATCGGCTATACCGATTTTATCGGGACGCAAAAATCGCGAACGTATCTTGCTGAGGGGCGAAGTTCCCAGCGCGGCTTGCGTGCCCATCGGCTGCCGTTTCCATACGCGCTGTCCTTATGCGGAAAAACGTTGTCTGGAAGAGGAGCCTCTCTTCAGGGAATGCGCGCCGAACCATTTCGTGGCATGCCACAGGGATTGACGAAAAGAATTCAGCAGCTAGATCGTTATTTTATTAGGAGGGAATTTTTGCTTATGTTGGCGCTGAAAAACGCAAAGGTTATCACTGTCGCTGGAACAACGTACGAAAAAGGAACGATCCTCGTTGATGCGGGCAAGATAAGAGCCGTGGGAAAAAACGTGAGGATCCCCCAGGGATGCGAGGTCATGGATCTGACGGGAAAATGGGTCACTCCGGGGTTTATCGACGCCCATACGCATATTTCCACGTTCAACGAACCTACGACGCTGCCGTCGATTGTCGATGGGAATGAGAAGACCGACCCCGTTACGGCTCAGGTTCGCGGCATCGACGCCTTGAATCCGTTCGACATGGCCATAGAAGCTTCCCGACGTGCCGGATTTTCTACCTGTTACACTGGGCCTGGTTCCGCAAACGTGTGCGGCGGGATCGGCGTCGGCTTCAAGACGAAGCAAGGTTCTACAGTGTATGATATCGCGCTTCCCGGCACAGAGCACATGAAGTTCGCCATGGGTGAAAATCCCAAGCGCGTGTACGGTCTGGAGCAGCACAAGATGCCCATGACCCGGATGGGGCTGGCCGCGGTGATGCGTAAAGTTTTGTACGAAGCTCTTGACTATTCGGATGAACTTCGTCTTGGCGAAAAAGATCTTGCGAAAAAGCCCAAGCGCAATTTTTTGCTCGACGAATTGGTCCCGGTCGTGCGTGGAACTCGTAAATGCCGTATCCATGCTCATCGCGCCGACGATATTGTTACCGCCGTACGCATCGCCGAAGAATTCCATCTTGATTTTTCTATCGAGCACTGTACCGAGGGTTACAAGATCCTTGACTTTCTTAAGGAACATCGTGTCGACTGCGTCGTTGGCCCGCTGACTATGGGGCCGTCGAAAATGGAAATTTGGGGACGGCGTCTTACGACTCCCGCCCAATTTGAAGCTGCGGGGATCAATTTCTGTCTGACTCAGGATACTTCTTCAGGAACGAAGTATTTGCCTGTCTATGTTGGTATGTGCATTGCCCGTGGTTTAAGCGAGAAGACGGCGTTTGAAGCCGTTACGATCCGCCCGGCCAGATTGCTTGGTCTTGCTGATCGTATAGGCAGTATCGAAGTCGGCAAGGATGCCGATCTTGCCATATGGAGCGGGAATCCGTTCAGCAATCTGACGCTGTGCGAAAAGACCATCATTGACGGAGAAGTGTACGATAACCTTGCGGCTGGATTAGATTAAAAACGACATAGCGCCGATTGGAAGGCGTCTTTTCGTTTATGTGAGCATTTACCTCTGAAGATCTCATGAAAGAACCGTGAAAAGGCCGCCTCAGTCATACCTGAGACGGCCTCTTTTTTGCGCCGGGAAAATTGTCGCCGCGGATGAAGCGGAGTCTCTATGATTAGAAGAATGCGGCCGAAATTGTGAATATCCGGCAGAAGCCGGTATTGAAAATGTTGAAAAAACAATGTAAGTAAATGCGGGATGCAAGCGCGAGCTTCGCAGACCTGACATCCTCTCCGTTCTTCAGCCTCTAGGATTGACGCCGGTTGGCGTTGTTTCGTAAGCGCGATCGCCTGAAAGGGCTTTGTTAAAAGATGAACGCTTTGTGAAAAAACTGCTATAATAAAACGTCGTTGTAAATTTGAGGAAACGAGGCGATGCGCGTGATTCGGCTGGACAAATTTTTGAAGCTTTCGCAGCTGGTGAAGCGCCGCGCCGCGGCGCAGGAAATGATCGAGGTCGGCGCGGTGCGCGTCAACGGCCGGAAGGTCAAACCGGCCAGCGACGTCAAAGCGGGCGACCTGATCGAGGTGGCTTTCCCCCGGCGCGTGATTGCCGCCGCCGTTCTCGTTGACGACGAAGCGGCGCTTCGCCGCCGCGGTACGGTTGCTTGCGAGATGCGCGGCGAACGGAGGGTCGATCCCGCCGAAGATCCTTGGAGTGAATAGCCTTCATTCCGACGTTGCTTGGCGATAACTGAGAACAGAATTCTTGAGAGGAGTTTGGATAAGATGAGCGCAATCGTAGGCGTACATGCAAGAGAAATCCTGGATTCCCGCGGCAATCCAACGGTGGAGGTCGAAGTTGGCCTCGAGACCGGCGAGATCGCTCGCGCCGGCGTGCCTTCCGGCGCTTCCACGGGAACGTTCGAAGCCGTTGAACTGCGCGACGGCGGCGGCCGTTACGGCGGCAAGGGCGTTCTGAACGCCGTCAAGAACGTCAACGACGTGATCGCTCCCGAGATCTGCGGCATGGACGCCGACGATCTCCGCGCCGTGGATCGCGTTATGCTTGATCTCGACGGCACGTCTAACAAGAGCAGACTGGGCGCAAATGCGATCCTTGGCGTTTCCATGGCCGTGACCCGCGCCGCGGCTCTGGAGCACGACATGGCCCTGTGGGACTATATCGGCGGTCTGAACGCCAAGACGCTGCCTACGCCGATGATGAACGTCATCAACGGCGGCGCTCACGCCGACAACAATCTCGACATTCAGGAGTTCATGATCGTCCCCCATGGCGCCGAGTCGTTCTGCGAGGCGCTGCGCATGGGCGCCGAGACGTATCACGCCCTGAAGAAACTGCTTGTCAAAGAGGGGTTCAGTACCGGTCTGGGCGACGAAGGCGGCTTCGCGCCGAACTTTTCCAGCAACCGCATGGGCTTCGAATATCTCGTCAAGGCCATCGAAGCGGCCGGCTACGAACCCGGCAGGCAGATCTCGATCGCCTGCGACGTGGCCATCTCCGAACTGTATTCCGAGGGAAAATACCGCTTCAAGGGCGAAGGTCGCGATTTCACGCCCGCCGAGCTAGCCGATTATTACGCGCAGCTCTGTGCCGACTTCCCCATCGTTTCCATCGAGGACGGTATGAACGAGGAAGACTGGGAGGGGTGGAAGCTGCTCACCGAGAAGTTGGGCGGCAAAGTGCAGCTCGTCGGCGACGATCTTTTCGTCACCAATCCCGAACGTCTCGCCAAAGGCATCGAGACCGGCGCGGGCAACTCGATCCTGATCAAGCTGAATCAGATCGGTTCCGTTTCCGAGACGCTCGACGTCATCGGCATGGCTCGCGACTCCGGTTACAGTTGGGTCGTCTCGCACCGCTCCGGCGAGACCGACGACAGCTTCATCGCCGATCTGGCGGTGGCGACTGCGGCCGGACAGATCAAGACGGGGGCCCCCGCCCGCATGGACCGTATCGCCAAGTACAACCAGCTGCTCCGCATCGAGGAGGCGCTGGAGGGCGAAGCTTCCTACGCCGGGCTGTCCACCTTCCGCTGCGCCAGATGAAACGGACGTGAACGAAATGGGATTCCTGATCCCGTCGAAGAAGGAACGGATCACCGACCCGACCGTAGGACGTCTCGTCGCCTACCGGCGTCTGCTGATGCGTCTTGTGGACGACGGCGTGCCGGTGGTCTCTTCCAAGGAGATCGGCGAAATGCTGCGCCTGAAGTCCAGCCAGGTCCGCAAGGATCTGTCTTATCTGGGCGAATTCGGCAAGCGCGGCGTCGGATACGATGTCGGCCGTCTTCTGGAAGATCTGGCCGGCATCTTGGCGCCGTTTGAAATGTGGCGCATCGGTCTGGTGGGCATCGGCCGTCTGGGCGAAGCTCTGCTGAACCACCGCTCGTTCCTCAGCGAAAATTACGAAGTGACGGCTGTTTTCGACTCCAACCCCGACAAGATCGGGCGCAGCTATGCGGGAAAGCCCTGCTACCATATCGACGATCTGCCGCGGATCATCGCGGAAAAGAACATCACCGTGCTGATTCTGACCGTCCCGCAGCAGGCGGCGCAGACGGTGCTCGACATGGCGGTCAAGACCGGGAGAATCGAAGGCGTGCTGAACTTTTCAGCTGCGGTTCTGCAGGCGCCCCCCGGCGTTCAGATCAAGGACGTGGATATTTTCATCGAGCTGGAGAAGTTGCTTTTCAAGCTGAAAGCCTCTGAGCAGAAGAAGAAACAGAACTTTTGATCTCCCGTCCTCCGCTAATTTGTAAAAACATGTCTTCACATGTTAAAATATGCCCCGTGTTCTTTAGTTGAGAGAAAAAATTTTTAGGAGGTTTCAGTACATGAAAAAGACTCTGTTCGCTTCGTTTTTCACTCTTCTCCTGGCCGGTGCGGCCGGTGCGGCCGGTGCGGCCGACGCTCCTGCGGCTGCTCCAGCTGCTCAGGGCGGCAGCGCGTTGCAGGCGTTTTTCCCGCTGATTATTTTCGTGGTGATCTTCTATTTCTTCATTCTTCGCCCTCAGAAGAAACGCCAGAGGACCCACGACAGTCTCGTCAACAGCTTGCAGCGCGGCGACCGTGTCATCACCGCCGGGGGCTTCTTCGGCATCGTCCGCGAAGTGAAGGATGACAGCGTTATCATCGAAATCGCCGAAGGTCTGGTCGCGCGTGTGCTGAAGAGCTCCATCTCCACGAAGATCACCCCCGAAGCCCCCAAGGCGGCCCCCAAGGCCGAAGAGGCTGCGAAGCCCGAAGAACCTGTCACGCCCGAAGAAGCGCCTGCGGCCGAGGACAAACAATAAGGCATTTTTGCTGAGGGGCGGATGGATTACCCCGTCCGCCTCTTTTTTGCTTATTGCAGGAATGACTTCTTCTGGGAGGTATGAAAAATGTTGAGAAAGGATCGTTGGCGGCTGATTTTCATGGCGGCCGTCATCGCAGTTTCGGCCATCGTGGTTCTGCGCGGCAAAGTGAATTTGGGGCTGGACCTTCGCGGCGGCGCTCATATCGTGCTTCAGGCCAGCGGCACCAAGGACGTGCCGCTGACGCCCGACAGTCTTGACCGTCTTCGTACGGTGCTCGAGAAGCGAGTGAATCAGTACGGGCTGACCGAGCCGACGCTGCAGAAGCAGGGTGTCGATCGCATGATCGTCGATCTTCCCGGCGTGGAAGATCCTCAGGCGGCCCTGAGGCTGATCGGCAGTACCGCTCTGCTGGAGTTCCGCGAAGTGATACAGACGCTTTACAGCGCCGCGCCTCTGCCGCCTCAGGCGGAGCGCAAGAATTACGACAGCGACGAGGAATTCAACGCTGCTGTCAAGCGCTGGAACGATTACAGGACTCAGCTCGAAGAGAGCCAGGCCAAGGCCATGGAACAGGCTAAGGATTTCAAGGGCGAAGAAGGGCAGATCGTCGCCGGCGACGACGGCGGTTCCATTTATCTGCTCGGCAGGCCGATGCTGACGGGCAACGAACTGAGCAACGCCACCTCCGGCTTTGACCAGCTGGGGCGTCCCGATGTCTCTCTTGAGTTCAACAGCAAGGGTTCGGAGCTCTTTGAGAAGGCGACGGAAGCGACCGTCGGCCGTCAGCTGGCTATGGTGCTCGACGGTTCGGTCATCTCGGCTCCCCGAGTCAACGAACGGATTTCCGGCGGCAAAGCGCAGATCACGGGACACTTCTCCGTGGAAGAGGCCAAAGGGCTGGCAGTCATGCTCCGCGCCGGCGCGTTGCCTGTGAACGTGTCCATTCTCGAGAACCGTTCCGTCGGCCCGTCGCTGGGGTCGGACTCGATCAACGCCGGCGCTTACGCAGGAATGATCGGTCTGGCGGCCGTGTTCCTTTTCATGCTGCTCTATTATCGCCTGTGGGGCGTCACGGCCGATCTGTCGCTGTGCACCACGCTGCTGGTGCTTTTCGCGCTGCTGATGGCGTTCAAGGCGACGCTGACGCTGCCCGGCATCGCCGGCATCATCCTCACCATCGGCATGGCCGTAGACAGCAACATCCTGATCTTCGAGCGCATCAGGGAAGAAACTCGCGCGGGCAAAACGCCCAATGCGGCGCTGACTTCGGGGTTCAGCAACGCTCTGACGACTATCCTTGACTCCAACATCACCACGGTCATCGCCGCCGCCGTTCTGTATTATTACGGCAGCGGCCCTCTGCGCGGCTTCGCCATGACGCTGACGCTCGGCATCATCGCCAGCCTTTTCAGCGCGCTGGTGGTCAATCGCGTGCTGCTGCAGCTCATGGTGAACTACGGAAGCAAGACCTTTCAGGCGCGCAAGTAAGGAGCGGAGCAAAAATGAGACTGAATATCCCTTTTATGCGTTATCGTAAGGTCTGGCTGGCGATCGCGGCGTTCTTCGTGCTCGGCAGCTTGGGGCTGGTTGCGGCTCGCGGCTTCAACCTCGGCATCGACTTCACGGGCGGCAATCTGCTCCAGATCGAATTCCCCGAAGCGGTCGAGGTCGGGCAGGTGCGTGAAGCCATGGCGAAAGTCGGCTACGGCAGCGCCGTGATCCAGTCGTACAGCGACAAGGGCGTGATGATCCGTTTGCAGGGCAGCAGCGAGCTGACGCCGGCAGAATTGCGCGACAAGATCATCAAGGCGGTGGACGCGCTCCATACGGGCAGCGTCAAGCTGGTCAACTTCGAAATGGTCGGCCCCACGGTCGGCTCCGAGCTGCGCAATCAGGCTATTTTTGCCTCGGCGATCGCGCTGGCGGGCATTTTGCTGTACATCACGATCCGCTTCCGCTTCCGCTTCGCGCTGGTCAGCGTGCTGGCGCTGGTTCACGACACAGTGCTGACGCTCGGTCTTTTCAGCTTGCTGCACGTGGAGCTGGGCATGACGTTCATCGCCGCCATTCTGACGACGATCGGCTATTCGCTGAACAACACCATCGTCATTCTGGACCGCGTGCGCGAGAACTGGCGCACCCTGCCCAAGGTCGGAATGCCGCAGCTGCTGGACAATTCCATCAACCAGACGCTGGCCCGCACGATCAACACGTCGCTGACCACGTTCTTCCCGGTGTTGGCTTTTTACATTTGGGGCGGCCCGGTCCTGGCCGGCTTTTCGCTGGCCATCATGGCGGGCATCATCGTCGGCGGTTTCAGTTCCGTCTGCGTGACGACGTCGATCCTGTGCCTGTGGCATGAGATCTCTCCCGAAAAATAACGTGAACCATGGAACCCGTTCGGAAATATCCGGACGGGTTTTTTCGTTTGAAGTTTTTGAGACAGCGGATTTCGTTCGGCGCTTTTCAGCGGGGCGGAAAACGTCATACGGAAGAAAATTCCCGCGCGGGCGGGAAAAGTTGTTTCGCCGCGAAGAAAACTTGATGTTACTGCGGTTTTGTGAGCGCAAATCTGGTAAAATGTCTTTGGTATTGTCGGTCGCCGTTTTTGTCCGGCGCAAAATTTCAACGCGCGTGAAAAGGCGCGGCGAAGGAGGAGTGCCTGATGAGAAGTTACGGGCTGGGGCTTGGCTTTGTCGCCATCTGGGCGGCGACTTACGCGGTGCAGAATCAGGATATTCTGGCGGTGCGCTTTTTGGCCTGGGATTTTGCGCTGTCTCAGGGACTCTGGGAGATTTTTTTGTTTTTCTTCGGTATCGTCGTGATGTGGCTGATTTCGCTGGCCGCTTCATGGGAAGGCCGGTTCCGCAGCCGTCGTGAGATCGAGCGCGCCCGCCGCCGCATCGCCGCGCTGGAGAAGGAGCGCGGCGCGTTGCTGGCGGCGATGAAGGCTGCCGGCGCGTCTCAGGAAGAGATCACTTTTATCGAAAACGGTACGTCGCTGTAAATCAAAAAAACGCCGCCGCTGGGTTCGCCGGCGGCTTTGTTGAGGAAGGACTGTTTGCGTTGATCCCTGTGTGTTCGTTCAATGATTTGGATATTTACCAGCCCGGCGAGAAGACCCGCGACCTCGCCCGCCGGCTGGAATGTTCGGAGCTGGCCGCCGCGGTGCTGGACAGCCGCGCGGCGGACGAGGAACAGTTCCGGCAGCTGCTGAACGTCCCTGATCTTCGCCGGCAGTTGGACGAGCTTTTTCTGGGGCGCGCGGCCTCGGCGGCGCGGGAACTGTGGCTGAAAGCGGTGCCCGGGAAAAGGGTTTTCGTCTACGGAGATTACGATGTGGACGGCGTCTCGTCCACGGTGATCGCGCTTGAATTGGCGCAGCAGAGCGGCGCGGCCGAAGCGGTCTATTACATTCCCGACCGCCGTTCCGAAGGCTATGGCCTGCATCCTGCGAACATGCGGCGCATCATCGCCGACGGTTTCGACACGCTGATCGTGACCGACTGCGGTTCGAAGGACGTTGAAGCCGTGGATCTGGCGCGCGCCGCCGGGATGAACGTCCTGATCTTTGACCATCACGCCGCGGAGGGCGACATCGTTCGGCTCGAGTCATTGGTCAATCCTCAGATGGACGGTGACGCCGAAGCCAAACGGCTCTGCGCGACGGCCGTTTTATGGTGCTGGGCCTGGCAGTCGCACATTCTGCCCGAAAATCGCCTGGCCGGCATGCTTCAGCTGGCCGCGCTGGCCACGGTGTCGGATTGCATGCCGCTGGGGCCGCTGAACCGCTCGCTCACGCGCGAAGGCATCAAGATGATGCGCCGCGCGCCTCGCCGCGGGTTGCGCGAGCTGCTTCGCTCCCTGTGCCCGAACGAACCCGACTCGATGATCGACGAAAATCGTCTGTCCATGAGGGTGATCCCCTGTCTCAACGCCGCCGGGCGCGTGCAGGTGGCCGACGTGGCGGTCAACGTGCTCTCCGGGCTGGGATCGCCTCTGGAACTGCAGCGCAGCGTCGATCAGCTGCTGGATCTCAACCGCCGCCGCCGCGACATTTCCGCGTCGATCTGCGCGAGCATCAACGCCGGTTTGGAGCAGGGCGACCGGTCGCAAGTCCTGTTCAACGGCAGCTGGCCGGTGGGGATCTTGAGCGCGATCGCCAGCCGTCTGTGCAATGAACACAACAAGGCTTTCGCGCTGGCCGCGCCGTCGGGTGGCGGGATCCGCGGCACCCTGCGCGTGCCCGGCGGCGCCAATGCGGTGGAGCTGCTGAAAAGCCTCGACGATCTGCTCGACGCCTGGGGCGGGCACAAAAGCGCCGCGGGCTTCTCCGTCGATCAGCTCAAGTGGCCCCGCCTGGAGCGGGAGCTGAACAGTCTGCTCCAAAATATCAAAGTCGAAAAAACGCCCGAAGAGGTGATCGAATTCGAACCCGATCGGATCACCGGCGCGGCCTGGGACGAAGTGCTGCGCATCGGGCCGTTCGGCAACGGCAACCCTTTGCCGGCCTTTTTCGTGCCGCTGGATTCCCGCACGACGTACGCGCCGCTGGGCAAGCGCGGCCTGCATACCCGCGTGCTCTTCGGCGGCAACGCTCTGATCGCCTTCAACGGCGCCGAGCAGATCGGGCGCACCGAAGGCATCCGCGGCTGGATTTACCGCCCCCGTCCGAATCTCTGGCAGGGGCGCGTCAGCCTGCAGTACATCGTTGAAGGCATCGTCGTGGCTTGATTTCGTGAGAAAACAGCGGAAGCGCCCGCCGGCGTTTCGCGGGAAAAAATAAAAGCGCGGGGGAGTGAGGATCATGGCATTGACGGAAGATACGGTTGCCGCCGCGGCCGCACGTGACCGGAAAAAGAATACGGAAGAGCTCGGCGCGCCCGTCGCGCAGGGAACCGCGGAAACGCCGCGCCATCCCGAGACGGAAACTTTCAAGTTCGCCGTTTCCCGCGTCAACCCCTCGATCCCCGACGGAGAAGGCGCCGGCGTCGTCCCGGCGCGGGATGACGCCGGGGCGGCGCTCAAAAAAGAGTTGAATATGCTGCGCGACAGCTACATGGGGCGCCTGCCGGCACCGCAGCGCTCGGTGACCGTCAGCTTCGCCTGGAAGGAGCTATGGGGCAAGGCGTCGCGCTACCTGTCGCATGACGACCTCAAACAGCTTGGCGAGGCGCTGGTGTTTGCCGCGCAGGCACACGGCGATCAGATGCGCGCCTCCGGCGAGCCTTACGTCATTCATCCCGTTTACGTCACGTCCATCCTCGCCGACATGCGCATGGATCTGCCAACGCTGCAGGCCGGCCTGCTGCACGACGTGCTTGAAGACACGCCCGTGACCGCCGACGAGATGAAAAACCGTTTTGGAGCGACCGTGGAAATGCTCGTGGACGGCGTCACCAAACTGGGCAAGCTGCCGTTCAAGACGTTCGAGGATTATCAGGCGGAAAACCTGCGCAAGATGTTTCTTGTCATGGCCAAGGACATCCGCGTCGTCCTCATCAAGCTGGCTGACCGCACGCACAACATGCGCAGCCTCGGCGCCCTACGCCGCGACAAGCAGCAGCGCATCGCCAAGGAAACGCTGGAGATCTATGCGCCGCTGGCGCACCGGCTTGGCATCTATCAGGTCAAGCGCACGCTCGAGGATCTTGCCTTCAAGTATTATGATCCGACCATGTATTACGACATCAAGCGGCGCGTGAAAAAGCGCCTGCCGGAGCGCGAGGCCATCGTCAACCAGGCCATGGAAGTTTTGGGCGAACGGCTCAGGTCCATAGGCATCGAAGCTCACATCAAGGGTCGGGCCAAACATTTTTACAGCATCTTCGAGAAGATGAACCGCAAGAAATTGTCGGTGGAACAACTTTACGACCTCCTGGCCCTGCGCGTGATCGTGAATGACGTGACGACCTGCTACACCGTCCTCGGCATCGTCCACACGCTGTGGAAGCCCATCCCCGGGCAGTTCGACGATTACATCGCCAACCCCAAGAACAACATGTACCGCTCCCTTCATACGACGGTCATGGGGCCGCAGGGCGAACCGCTGGAAGTGCAGATCCGTACCTGGGAGATGCACTGGCTGGCCGAGTACGGCGTCGCCGCTCACTGGCGGTACAAGGAAGGACAGGGACATATCGACGAGCTGGACCAGAAGCTCGAATGGATCCGCAAGACGCTCGAGAACGGGCCGGAGACCAACAGTCAGGAGTTTATGGAGCGCCTGCGCGACGACGTGCTGACCTCGGACGTATTCGTCTTCACGCCCGAAGGCGACGTCAAGAGCCTGCCCCGCGGCAGCTGCCCCGTGGATTTCGCTTATGCCGTGCACAGCCGCATCGGCGAGCAGTACGTCGGCGCCATGGTCAACAACCGCATCGTCGCCGCCGATTACGTGCTGCACAACGGCGACATCGTCAAGATCATGACCTCGCCGCAGGGAAAACCCTCGCGAGACTGGGCCAATTTCGTCAAGAGCAGCAAGGCGAAAAGCCGCATCCGCAGCTATTTCAAACGCCTCGATTCGCAGGAAAAAAACGAGAACATCCAGCGCGGCCGTGAGCTGTTGGAGCGCGAGCTGAAGACGCGCCTCGGCGAGAATTTCAAGCCCGTGGACGAAGTCATGCCCTGCATCAGCCGCATCGCTCACGACGTGAACTGTAATAACGCCGAAGACGTGCTGGCGGCGATCGGTTCCGGCGCGATTGGACCGGCAGGCATTGCCCGGAAAGTCTGCGCGGCGCTGAACACACCCGTCGCCGACGCGGTACCGCAGGTTCCGGAAGCGACGGGGCAGAAGCCACATGGCTTTGCTCAAAAAGGGGCCGACGTGATCGTCGAGGGCGCATCCGGCATCGTCGTGACATTGGCTCACTGTTGCCAGCCCGTGCCCGGCGACGCCATCGTGGGATTTTCCACGAAGGTGCGCGGCATCATGGTTCACCGCGAAAACTGCCCGCGCATCGAAAAGGCCGCGCCAGACCGCCTGATTCCCGTGTCGTGGGGCAACACGGACAAAAAGAAGTACGACGCGCGCATCGTCATCGACGCGCTCGACCGCCCCGGCCTTTTCGGCGACATCGCCCAGGTCTGCGGCAATGGCGGCATCAACATCACGTCGGTGATGGCCAGTCAGATGGGCAGCGGCAATTCGCGCATGAAAATGGATATCGCCGTGCAGGATCTGGAGCAGCTGTATTCCATCATCGCCCGCGTGAACGGCATCCGCGACGTGATCAACGTATACAGGGGGTAGAGCATGAGAGCTGTGGTGCAGAGGGTGACCTCGTCCTCCGTCGATTCCGAAGGCGCTCGCGTCGGCGCCATCGGCAGGGGCTTCTGCGTGCTGCTGGGCGTGACGCACGGCGATACCGAAGCCGACGCCCGTTGGCTGGCCGATAAAATCGCGGAACTGCGCGTGTTCGAAGACGAAAACGGCAAATTGAATCGTTCGCTGGCCGACGTGGGCGGAGCGATGCTGATCGTTTCCCAGTTTACGCTGTACGGCGACTGCCGCCGCGGCCGCCGCCCGTCCTTTTCGGAGGCGGCGCGCCCCGAACAGGCGAACGCGCTTTACGAAAAGTTCGTCGCATGCGTCCGCGCGCGGGGCATTCCCGCCGAAACGGGCGTGTTTCAGACCATGATGACGGTGAATATCGTCAATGACGGACCTGTCACGTTGATTATCGATACTCCGGAGAGAGAGAAAGAGTCATGAATTACAAACGTATTCCTCTTGGCCCGCTGTGGACCAATTCCTACGTGATCGACGACGACCGCGGCACGGCCTTCTGCATCGACGCCGGGGGCGATCCAGCCGACGTGCTTGCTTACCTGCGCAACGAACGGCTGAAGTTGGCGGCGATCGTTCTGACCCACTGCCATATGGATCACATCCTTGGCTGCGCAGCGCTGAAAAAAGCGACCGGCGCCGTGCTGTACGCGCCGGCGGACGACGAACCGTTGCTCGCGGATCCCAACAGGAACCTGGCCGGCGAGTTCGGCTACGAGATCGAGGCGGTGCAGCCCGACCGCCTTGTGCGCGACGGAGACGTTTTTTCCGTCGGCGGCATCTCGCTGACGGCTCTGCACACGCCGGGGCACACGCCGGGCAGCACCTGTTACGTCGCCGAACAGGACGGGGAAAAACTGCTCGTCTCCGGCGACACGCTTTTTGCCCGCAGCATTGGCCGCACCGATCTGACCGGCGGCGACCGCGAGGCCATGTCCCGTTCGCTGGCCCGTCTCAACGCCATTGCAGGCGACATGCCTGTGCTTCCCGGTCATGGTCCCGAGACGACGCTCCAAAAAGAGCGCGAATGGAATCCTTTTTTGAAGGGCTGAACCGATGGCGCTCGAGATGAACGCCAGCGAACGCCCGCGCGAACGGCTTGTGACCCGCGGCCCCGAGGCGCTGAAGACGGAGGAACTGCTGGCGATTCTTTTCGGTACGGGGCGCGAGGGCTGCAACGTGATCGAAATGTCGCGGGAGCTGTTGAACAAATACGGCTCTCTGAAAAATCTGTCTCGCGCTCACGCCTTGGAGCTGGCGGGGCGAAACCGCCCTTACGACGGCGTCAAAGGAATTGGCCTCGCCAAGGCAGTGACGCTGCTGGCGGCGCTCGAGCTGGGGCGGCGGGCGACCGGCGAAGAAGAACGCCGCGACAGCCTGAAAAGCCGTCTTGATTTTTGGACCATGCAGCTGTCGGCGGACGAACGCGAGTTCATCATCGCTATCTATCTGGATCGCAAAGACGTTCCGATTGCGGACGAACGCCTCTCGTACGGCGGCGTCGACGGCGCCATGCTGGACGCTCCCTATCTGATGCGCCGCGCCGTGCGGCTGAACTGCGCGGCGCTGGCGCTTGTGCACAACCATCCCGACGGCGACCTGACGCCGAGCGACGACGATCTTTTTCTGTCACGCTCGGTGGCAAGAATGCTTCAGGTGCTTCAAATCGGTTATTACGGACATTACATTGCCGGTGGCGGCAGAATCCGGCGCATTCCTGGCGACGGCAGCACGGGCAAAGATGTTGTGTTGAATGCTGCCGCGGTAAAACCGTGAAATCGTTCTTTTCCGCGCGGAAAAAGAACTGTTGAGGAGGAACAATCGTGGCTCTTTTCGGAAGATCCGGCGGCGTTGGCGTGGGCATCGATCTTGGCACTGCCAATGTCGTTGTTTTTCAGAGCGATCGGGGAATCGTCTTCGACGAGCCTTCCTGTGTGGCGGTGCGCAAGCTGCCGCGCGGCGGCGTGGAGGTAATCGCTTACGGTCACGAGGCGAAGGCGATGATCGGCAAAACGCCGATGGGCGTTTCGGTGATCCGACCGTTGCGCGACGGTGTCATCGCCAATTTCGACATGACCGAAGCCGTGCTGCGCCATTTTATCTCCAAAGCCTGCACGGTCGGACATTTTTCCAATCCGCAGGTCGTCGTCTCGGTGCCCGCCCGGGTGACCGAGGTCGAGCGCCGCGCCGTCGTCGACGCTGCTCTGGGCGCCGGCGCCCGCGAAGCGTACATTCTCGACGAGCCGCTGGCGGCGGCGCTTGGCGCCGGACTGCCGATCAACGCGCCGGAGGGCAGCATGGTGCTCGACATCGGTTCCGGAACCAGCGAAGTGGCTGTCATCTCTCTCGGCGGCCTGGTGGTGAGCAATTCGCTGCGCATCGCCGGCGACAGCATGGACGAGGCGATCATCGGCCTGTTCCGGCAGAAGCACGCGCTGCTGATCGGCGAGAGCACGGCCGAAAACACGAAGAACGAGATCGGTTCGGTGCTGCCGCTCAAGGAAGAACTGGAGATGGAAGTGAAGGGGCGCGACCTGGCCGACGGCTTGCCCAAGGTGAGCCGCGTCAGTTCGGTGGAAGTCCGCGAAGTGCTGTTGCCGATCGTGTCCCGCATCGAGGACATGGTGAAAGTGGCCCTCGAACAGACGCCCCCGGAACTTTCCCGCGACATCGTGGACAACGGCATCGTGCTGACCGGCGGCGCTTCGCAGCTGCGCGGCCTGCCGGAAAAACTGACGCGAGTGCTGAACGCCCCCGTGATCCTTTCCGAAGATCCCATCCACGCGGTCGCCAACGGCGTGGGCCTGACGCTGCAGAATTTAGGAGAAATGAAAAGGATCCTTACGACCGTCCACAAGAGTCAGCTCTAACGAGTCCCGATCATGGCAGAGCGTTGGAACTTTGAGCGGGAGTTGGTTATCGGCCTGATCTGCGTCGTCGCCTGCGTGCTTCTCGCCCTGGGAGCGACTGGAGGCGAGCGGACGCGCCATGCCATGGATATAACCGCATCGGTGCTGGCACCGCTTGAGAAACCGGCAGTCTTTGTGATCGATCGCGTCGAGCGGTTTCGTCGTTGGACCTCGGAACGCCGGGATCTGCTGATGGAGCTGGAGGAGTTGCGCGAAGAGAATCGCGCGCTGCGTCTGCAATCGGGAGAAAAAATCTCGGCGGAGTTCAAACGGCGCGCCCGCCCCGGCAATCGTTTCCCGATCATTTTTCGCGACCCCGGCATGTGGTGGGAAGAACTTCGCATCGGCACCGGCGCCGAGAAATACGATCCCGGCTGCGCCGTGCTCGACGGTTCCGATCTGGTCGGCGTGATCACTTCGCAGAGCGGCGGCAGCTCCTGGGTGCGTTTGATTACCAGCGCGGGCTTTTATGTTCCCGTGGTCGTGGAAGAGACGCGTGAAATCGGCGTTGTTACGGGGGATAACGAAGGCGGCGTGTGGGTCAGGTATCTGCCTTCCGACGGAGATTACAAGCCGGGGATGAAGATTCTCACGGTACTGGGCAGTCGTTTGCCGGTCGGCTTGCCGGTGGGCGAACTGACTTCCGAACGCCGGACGGTGACGGCGGGCGTCGATGAATTTCGCGTCAAAACGGGCGCCGATCTGTTCAGACTTCAATATGTGTCTGTGCTGGGAGGTTTGCAGCCATGAAAAATTTTCTGGCGCTGATTTTCGGCTGGTACGCTCAGGACATTGTGCAGATCATGATGACTCAGACCTTTCTGGCGCCGGAAATCTATTTGATGATGTTGATCTGGTGCGTGACTCAGGAGAAGCAGCTGAGCGTGCCGTGGCGGTGGTTCGCCGCGGCGCTGTGCGGCGGTTTGCTGATGGACCTGCGCTGGATCGGAGTGCCGGGATTATATGGAGCTCTTTATACGGCGGCGGTTTTGGTTGCGCATTGGGCGTGGTTCCAGATTCCCGCGGCCAACCGTCGGACGTTGCCCTATGTGGTCATTACGACGTCGCTCTGCGCCGTGATGACGTTGTCGCGACTGCTCTTTTGGGATACCGGCGTCTTAGCCGGTCGAATGGGGCTCGTCATCGGCGTGCAATGGATCGCGAACGCCGTGGTGCTGACATTTTCGGCACTTTTGAGGTTTCACCTTCATGACGACCAATCTTTCTGAACAGCCGACTCAGCGCCTGCTGTCCGACACGCGCTTGAATTTCTGGCGTGCCGTCGCGACCGGATCCTTTGTGGTTTTAGCTGCCGCGCTGGCGCTTTTTCAGGTGCTCTGGTCCGACCGCTACGTAGGGCTGGCACTGAAAAACCGCCTTCGGCTGATCCGCATGCCGCCGGCTCGCGGACAGATCTATGACCGCAAGGGACTGCCGCTGGCTCTGAACGTGATGACGTTCGATATCATGGGCTATCCGCTGGACCTGCAGCGCGACGAGGTCAAACAAAAGCTGCTTGGCGCCCTGCAGCGCGCCCGTTTGCCTCATGATCCGGAGAAACTCGAACGGCGCATCAAAAACCTTTACTGGGCTCCGTATCGGGCTATTTCGCTGGTCTCGAATCTGACGCTGTTGCAAATGACCAGCCTGATGGAAGATCCGGAATTTCCCGAAGTGCTGTTTCCGTTGCCGGTGTGGCGCCGCACCTATCCTGCCGGTCCCCTGGCATCTCACGTGGTGGGATACGTGGGCGAAATTTCCGAACAGGAGCTGCGCAGCGTCGAAACTGATGAAAACAAAAGCTACATCGGCGGCGACGTGATCGGTAAGTCCGGCGTAGAAAAATATTATGAAGACGTTTTGCGCGGCTCCATTGGCGAATGGGCGGTAGAAGTGGACGCCCGCGGCCGCCAACGCCGCACGCTGAATGAAACGATGCCGGGCATCGGACAGGATCTGACGCTGACGCTCGATCTGAGCGCGCAAAGTTATGCCTCGGATCTCATGAAGGATTACAATGGCGTAATGGTGGCTCTCGACGTAAACAACGGCGAAGTGGTCGTCATGTGGTCGAATCCTTCTTATGATCCGAATCCGTTGGCGTGGGGAGTATCCGGGACTGAATGGGCCGGCCTGAACTTCGACGCCTCTCGCCCCTTGTTGAATCGGGCTATCAGCGGGCAGTACTCGCCCGGCTCCATATTTAAAGCGGTAACCGGCTATGCGGCGCTTGAGTCCGGCGTGGTCGACAAAAACACGGCGATTCACTGTTCCGGAGTCTTCCGCCTTGGCAGTAACGTGTATCGTTGCTGGCGACGCGGTGGGCATGGGCGCGAGAGTTTCGTGCATGCGTTGCGCGATTCGTGCGATGTTTATTTCTACGAAACCAGCCAAATGGTCGGCGTAAAAAGGTATGATGAAGTGGGAGAGCGCTTCAGTCTCGGTCGTCCGCTGGGCATCGATCTTCCCGGTGAGGCGGCAGGCCTTCTGCCCAGTCCCGATTGGAAAAGGAACGCGATGCATCAGGGCTGGTTTCGGGGCGACTCGGTCAACATGTCGATCGGGCAGGGTTTTGTACTGCTTACGCCGCTGCAGATGGCCAGCGTCTACGCGACTATTGCCAACGGCGGCATTTTCTATCGTCCGCACGTGTTGAAAACAGCCAAAGTGGAAGGGCAACCTACCGGGCTTCGCCAGGAATATCTGAAACTGGTCAAGGCCGGATTGCGAGCGGTGGTTGCCAAAGGCGGCACCGGTCATCGCGCCGCAATGTCCGGAGTGGAAATCGCGGGCAAAACCGGTACGGTTCAGCACGATCACGGCAAGGATCATGCTGTGTTTGCCGGTTATGCGCCGGCGTCAAAGCCGCGTTATGCCGTCGTCTGCTTCATCGAAGGCGGCGAGAGCGGCGGGCGGGTGGCCGGCCCCCTGGTTGGACAGCTGCTGAGCTTTCTGCTGAACGAAAATGGTGGCACGAAAGAAAGATAAATCCGCATTTCAGTGAAAGGAATGGAAAAATAGATGGAACTTGCCTCACAGAAGAAGGAAATCAGCTTCAAAGGACGCGGCACGTCGGTGTGCGTGGCCTTCGAAGGCGCGATCCTGCCGGGCATCCCGGACGTGCTGCGAGAGCTGCGCGATGCCGGGGGCATGGTGACCGGCCATCAGATCGTCTTTGATTTCAAGAAACTTCAGGTGCCGAGAAACTGGCTGCTTGATCTGCTGCGCGACGTGATTTTCCCGATGAACCTTTCCGTCTCGCTGTGGAGCGCTGAAGAGCCGTCGACGAAAGAAAATCTGGCGTCGCTGGGATTTAAAGTCGATGGTTCGGAACGTCCCATGGTGACGCAGGGAACTCTCAAGATCGTCTCGATTCCTCTGCGCGGCGGACAGGCGCTGCAGCATGACGGAGATGTGCTGATGCTGGGCGACCTGCATCACGGCGCCGAGATCAATGCCACCGGCTCGATTATCGTCCTTGGCGCCATTCAGGGGCAAGTGCACGCCGGATGTAACGGCGATAACAGCGCTTCGGTGATCACGCTGAGCTACCGGACCAATCAGCTGCGTATCGGTTCCATGATCAGCAACGCCATGGAGCCCGGGGCTTCGCCCTGGTGGGGCAGGCCCGTACGGATTGTCGTGGAGGGCGGTGTCTTTGTAGCCAGCGATATCTCGTGGGAAAAATAGAAAGGCAGTCCTGATGAGCAGAAAAGACAGACAGAAGAAGCAGAACAAGTTGGAAAAGAGGCAGGCTTTGATCGCCGCCGCAAGAAAAAGCCAGGCCCAAGCCGTGGCGCGGTCTGCGGAGAACGAAAAGCAGCCGGAACTTTCCGAAACAACACGGCTCGCAAACGAGTCGGGACAGTCGATTGTTTCCGTCGCTGAGGAAAATGTAACGGCGGCACATCAGCCTGACGTCCCCCAAGCGGCGCCGGCTGAAAAGAAAGCGAAACGGCCCGACGTTTCCGGAACGTCGCAATCTGCACCGGAGACAGGGGAGAAAACGGCATTGACGGAAAGAACTCAAAGGAGGAGATCCCCCATGGCGGGACGCGTGATCGTAGTGACTTCGGGAAAGGGCGGCGTCGGCAAGACGACGACGACGGCTAACATCTCCATGGCTTTGGCGAAGCTGGGCAAAAAAGTCGTGGTCGTCGACGGCGATACGGGACTTCGTAACCTCGACATCATCCTCGGATTGGAAAACCGCATTGTCTATACGCTGGTCGACGTCGTCGAAGGCAACTGCGAGCTGAAGAAAGCTTTGATCCGCGACAAGCGCGTCGATGGACTCTATCTGTTGCCTACGGCTCAGACCCGTCAGAAGGACTGCGTCAGCGAAGAGCAGATGAAGAACCTCAGCGACGAGCTGAAGAAGGACTTTGAATTCGTCCTCTTCGACTGCCCCGCCGGCATCGAGTCGGGATTCAAAAACGCCTCCGCCGGCGCCTCCGAAGCCCTCGTGGTGACCACGCCCGACGTAGCCCCCGTGCGCGACGCCGACCGCATCATCGGCATGCTCGAGGCCCAGGGCAAAGAGCAGATCCATCTGATCATCAACCGTCTGGTGCCGAAGATGATGCGCAAAGGCGACATGCTCGGCGTCGGCGATGTGCTCGACATTCTTTCCGTGCCCCTGATCGGCGTGGTGCCCGAGGACGATCTGGTGTTGCGTTCGTCCAACAACGGCGAACCTCTGACGCTTTCGCCCAACTCTCCGGCGGCGACGGCTTTTACCAACATCGCGCGCCGGCTGCTGGGCGAGGAAGTCCCCTTCCTCGACGTGGAGAGCATGGACAAAGGTTTCCTTGCCAGTCTTCGCCATTTTTTTGGCCGTAAGTAGGTGATCGTGATGGCATCTATGACTGATTTTCTGAACCGGATCTTCAAAAGGACGAAGTCCAAGGACAACGCCAAAAAACGTCTGCAGATCGTGCTCATGCACGACCGCAAGGATATTTCTCCCGAGGTTATGGCGGCGATCCGCGAGGACATTCTTAAAGTCATCAGCAAGTACATGGACGTTGATAACACAGGAATCGATATCGATCTGAACGACGACGAGAACATGGTGGCGCTCGAAGTTTCCGTGCCTGTGAAAGGCATGAAGCGGGCCTCTACGGCCATAGGCAGGGTGGCCAAGAAAAACAACGCTTGATGAACAACCATGGTTCCTTGCGGAACACGTTGCATGCGCTGGATTATCCGCTGCTGATCGCCGTCTTGTTGATGTACCTGACGGGCGTGGCGACGATCTACAGCGCCGGCGGCGGCCCCGCGGGGCTGGGAAAATTTTATGCCGGGCGTCAGCTGATCTGGGGCCTCGCGGCGATCGTGATGCTGGCCGTCGTGCTGCGGTTGGATTACGAGTTTTTCCTCGACGCTTCCTATTGGCTCTACGGCGGCTGCTGTTTGCTGTTGTTGCTGTTGTTTGCGATGGGGCATCGGGCCAAGGGCGCCCAGTCATGGATCAACTTGGGATTCTTCAAGATTCAGCCGGCGGAATTTGTCAAATTGGGATTGGCCTTTGTGATGGCGCATCATCTGACTCTGTTTCCGCCGTACAATCTGAAAAATTTTGCCGGAGCGCTGGCGCTTGGCGGCGTCTCTGCGCTGCTGGTGCTCGTGCAGCCCGATCTCGGCAGCACGCTGGTCTATGGCGTCATGATCTTTGTGGCGCTGCTGGTGGCGGGCGCTCCGAAACGCTATCTGCTCTCGCTGATGGGCGGCGCGGCGGCGCTGCTGCCGCTGGGCTGGATGTTTCTGAAGGAGTATCAGAAGAAGCGCATTCTCGTGTTCATCAACCCGGAGCTGGATCCTCTCGGCGCCGGATATAACGTGATCCAGTCGCGCATCGCCGTGGGCTCGGGGCGTTTTTTCGGGAAGGGATTCATGCAGGGGGCGCAGAGCAAGCTGCGCTTTTTGCCGGAGCCGCATACCGATTTCATCTTCAGCGTTTTCGCCGAGGAGTTTGGCCTGGTGGGCGGGCTTTTTGTGCTGGCGCTGCTGTCGTTCATTCTCTGGCGCATGATCCGCGTCGCCCTGAGGGCGCGCAGCGTGACGGTCAAGATTCTTGTGGCGTCGCTGTCGGCGTCGCTGTGGTTTCACAGCTTTGAATCCGTCGGCATGAGCATGGGGCTGCTGCCCGTGACGGGGCTGCCCCTGCCGCTGATGAGCTACGGCGGCAGTTCGCTGCTGGCGACGGTGCTGGCGATCGGCGTAACGGTAAAGCTTGGCGCCCAGAACGAGATCAGCCGCCGCGAAAATTCGGTGCCGGATTCGCGGACGCCGTATTCCGTCCGCCGTTCCTGATGCGCTTCTGAACCTGCGAATTCAGGCGCGGCGATTTCTTCGCCGCGCCGCGAGCTTCTTTACTCGATTGAGGATGATTGATTTTGCGATTTGAAGAATTTGACGATCCGCGCTGGCCTTTGATCGCCGGAGCGAAATGGCCGTCGCGGTACGCCTGCTCCGAATGGGGGAACACCAAGCCGAAGGAAAACGCCGATTTTCGCGTGTGCTTCTGTTTTCCCGACGTGTACGAGGTGGGCATGAGCTATCTTGGCTTTCAGCTGCTCTATCCCCGTACGAAAAACATGGACGGCGTCGACGCGGAGCGCGCCTACTGTCCGTGGATCGACATGGAACAGTCGCTGCGGAAAGCGCGGCTGCCTCTGGGGTCGATCGAATCGGGGCGGGCGCTGAAAGATTTCGACGGGTTGGGCTTTACGCTTCAGCACGAGATGAGCTTTACGAACATCCTCACCATGCTCGATCTGGGCGGCGTGCCGCTGCTGGCCGCACGCCGGGCGGACGGCGACCCGATCGTCATGGCCGGCGGGCCGGCGGCGCTGGTGCCGGAGCCTGTAGCGGATTTTATCGACATTTTCTGCCTCGGCGACGGCGAAGTCGTCAATCCGCCGCTGTTCGATCTGCTGAAAAAGACGAAAGGACGGCCGCGCGCCGAACGGCTGCGCGCCGCGGCCGAACTCGACGGCACATACGTTCCGGCGCTGACGTCGTGTACTTACGACGAGGCGGGGACGCATTTTGCCTCGGAATTTCCGCTGCCGCGGCAGCGCCTGATCTGCCGCGACATGGACGCGATCGTTCCCGAGAGCATGATCGTGCCCGCTTCGGGCATCATCCACGACCGCGTGGCGGTGGAGCTGTTCCGCGGCTGTTCGCGCGGCTGCCGTTTCTGTCAGGCGGGCATGATCTACCGGCCCATCCGCGAGCGCAGTCCGGAGGTTATCGACGCGTGCATCCGCGCGCTGATCCGTCAGACGGGCTGGGAAGAGTGCAGTCTGGTTTCGCTGGCCAGCTGCGATTATCCGCAGATCGGCCCCTTGCTCCAGTCGCTGGCGGATCTTCATGACGACGGCATCAAGGTCAGCCTGCCGAGCCTGCGCGTGGATAATTTTTCCGTCGGCTTGGCGGCCGGGCTGGAAGTGATGAAAAAGGGCGGGCTGACGCTGGCGCCCGAGGCCGGGTCGCAGCGTATGCGCGACGTGATCAACAAGGGCGTGACCGAGGCCGATCTCGACGCGGCGCTGAACGCGGCGTTCGAACATGGCTGGCAGAAAGTCAAGCTCTACTTCATGATGGGGCTGCCGACGGAGACCGACGACGATCTGCAGGGCATCGTCGAGCTGGCAGAGCGCGCCGCTTCGATCGGCCGCCGCCACACTAAACGCGCGGCGATCAACGTATCCGTGGCCGGCTTTGTGCCGAAGGGGCACACTCCGTTCCAGTGGGCGGCGCAGAATACGCGCGAAGAACTGGCGCGCAAGGGCGCTTTTATGAAAAAGCAGATCCGTTCGCGCGCGATCAGCTTTAAATATCACGAATCGGAGCAGTCCTTCATCGAAGGCGTGCTGGCCCGCGGCGACCGTCGCGTCGGCCGCGCGATCCTCGAAGCGTGGCGGCTGGGCGAACGCTTCGACAGCTGGAGCGAGACGTTCAGTCTCGAGCGCTGGATGGAAGCGTTCGCCCGCGCCGGCGTCGATCCGGCGTGGTACGCTCAGCGGGAGCGCGCCGAGGACGAGGCGTTCCCGTGGGACCATATCGATACGGGCGTGTCCAAATCGTTTTTGCTGCGCGAATATCGCCGCGCGCAGGCAGCGAAAGTCACGCGCGACTGCCGTTCTTTCGGCTGCAACGCCTGCGGCTGGGAGCGGCGCGGCTGCGAGTGGAGCGCGGCGAACGCATGAGCCGCCTCCGCGTTGTTTTCGAGAAGCGGGGCTTCGCCTGCTTCGTGCGCCACGTGGAACTGCCGCAGCTTTTCGGCCGCATCGCCCGCCGCGCCGGGCTGAAAGTCGCCCTGACGCAGGGCATGTCGCCCCATCCGCACATCGTCATGGGACCGGCGCTGCCCGTGGGCGTGATCTCGCTCTGCGAGGCGGCGGAGATCTGGTTCGAAGAGAACGTCCCGCCCGAGGAAGCTCTGGAAAAGATGAACGCCCAGGCGCCGACGGGGTTCCGATTTCTCCGCGCCGCCCACATCGCGCCCGACGCCATGTCGCTGAACAAGTGCTTCGACGCGGCGTCTTACTGGCTCTGCCCGCGCGATCCGGACAAGCTGGCGGCGGTGAAGCGGATCCTGTCGGAAGAGTTCGGCGCGGAAATTCTGCTGGCGCTGCGCGAATGCGGCGACGGGCTCGAGCTGGTCATGCACGATCCGTCGCAGACCGGCCCCGGCGCGCTCGTCAAGGCGCTGGTCGCCCGCGAAGCGATCTCCGGCTGGCCGGAAGTCTGTATCGCCCGACTCTGCCTGGGACGCTGGCGCGCCGACGCGGGCGGGATCGCGCCGCTGCTGTGAATCGCTGGGAACGAAAGCCGCCGCTTCCTGGAAGGGAACGTTTCGCGGCGCCTCGCTTTCGTCCGCGATGTTCCACGTGGAACATTGCGGACGAAAAATCCGGCGGGGCGCGCCCGCAAATTTTTCATCCGTTTTCTTCGCGTTCGGGCGGCGGCTTTTTGTTCCAGGCGTTTTGTCGATAAAATCATGTGTTTTCGGAGGCGTGGAAATGAACCAGCCGGATATACTCATCCTGGCGAACACCATCGACCCTGAAGAAGCCCGTGTGGCGATCGTGGAAAACGGCCGTTTGAGCGAGCTCTTCATCGAACGGATGTGGGAATGCCAGAAGAGCGGGGAAATATACAAAGCGCGCGTGGAAAGCGTTCTGCCGGGAATGAACGCCGCGTTCGTCGGACTCGGCGACGGGCGGAACGGTTTCCTCTATCTGAACGACGCGCGCGGCGTGAAAGTGCAGCAGAACGGCGAAGTGCTAGTGCAGGTCGTCAAAACGGCGCGCAAGAACAAAGGGGCGCGCGTGACCGCGCGCATTTCGCTGCCCGGGCGCTATCTCGTGCTCGTGCCCGGCGGCCGCGACGTGGGCGTGTCCAAGCGCATCGTCAAGGAAGAAGAGCGGATGCGTCTCAAGGAAACGATCCGCAGTCTGGATACGGTCGGTTACGGCGTGATTTTGCGCACGGCGTCGGAGGGCGTCGACGCCGACGCGCTGGCCGACGATTTGAAGCGGCTGAAAAAGCTCTGGCGCGACATCGAGGACAGCGCCGCCAAGCAGACGGCGCCCTGCCTGCTCTACAAGGACATGGGGCTGGTCGGCCGCGTGCTGCGCGACGAGCTGAGCTCGGAAGTGTCGCAGATCGTCGTCGACAATCAGGAGGAATACGACCGCGTCGCCGATTATCTGGAACGCTACCGCGCCGCGGAAAAAACGCCGACGCTGAGCTTTCACCGCAGCAACATCCCGCTGTTCGAATACTACGACGTCGAAAAGGAGATCGACGCGCTGCTGGACAATAAAGTCTGGCTCAAGTCCGGCGCCTATCTCGTCGTCGATCAGACGGAAGCGCTGACGGTGATCGACGTGAACACGGGCAAGTACACCGGCGGGCGCAATCTGCGCGAGACGGTGCTGGCCACCAATCTCGAGGCGGCCGAAGAGATCGCCTGGCAGCTGAAGCTGCGCTCCATCGGCGGCATCGTCGTCGTCGATTTCATCGACATGGAACCTGAAGAGGACAAAAAGGCGCTGCTGGCGAAACTGGACGAGGTCTTCGCGGCGGACCGCTGCCGTGTGAGGGTCTATGGGATCTCGCCGCTCGGCCTGGTGGAAATGACGCGCAAGCGCGCGCGGGCCGACCTGAGGTCGGTGCTGACGCGTCCCTGCCCGCTCTGCGGTTCCGGTTCGCGGGTGCTGAAAGAAGATTCGCTGGCGCTGATGCTGAAGCGCTTCATCCGCAAGGTCTTCCTTTCCGGACGCGCCGAGGCCGTGCTCGTGGACGTCAACGAATCGGTGGCGGCTTATGCGGCTCAGGTTTATCTGAGTTCGTGGGAAGAGACGTTCGGTCGGAAAATTTTTTTGCGCGGGCGGCTGGACATGCCGCTGGAAAAGTTCCGTCTCGACCTGCAGGGCTCGCTGAGCAGCGTAGAATCGCGCGTCGAACTGACGCGCAGCAGAGGAGATACCAGCGTTGTTTATCGAACGACTGACCCTTAAAAACTTCAAGAGCTTTGGCGGCACGCACGAGCTTCCTTTCGCGCCGGGCTTCACGGCCATCGTGGGGCCGAACGGCAGCGGCAAAAGTAACATCCTTGACGGGCTGCGCTGGGTCCTCGGCGAGAGTGGCGCGGCCCGTCTGCGCATTACCCGCCAGAGCGACCTGATCTTTCAGGGGTCGGCCGGCCTTTCCGAGGCGGCGGAGACCGACGTGGCGCTCGATCTGAACGACGGAGGCGGCCGCGGCAGCCTCCGCCGCCATCTTGACGCCTCGGGCGGCGCGCTTTACGTCAACGGCGTCCGCATGCGCATCCAGGACCTGACGCAGTTCAAACAGCAGTGGCGGCTCGAAGGCGACCGCTCGGCCTTCATCGGTCAGGGCGAAGTGGGCGCGGCCGTTCTGCAGAAGCCGTTTCAGCGCCGCCTGCAGCTGGAAGAACTTTTCGGCATCGACCTGTACCGCAAAAAACGCGACGGCGCCCTCGACGAGCTCAAACAATCCGGCGACGAGCTGTTGCGCCTGCACACGCTGATGGGCGAGCTGCGGGTCCGCCGCGAGGAAATCGCGCCGGATCTCCAGAACGCGCGCAAAGCCAAAGACTATCAGGAACGTCTCGAAGACCTGCGCCGTGTTCTGTATCATTACCGGCGCTGCAACGAAGAGGCGCGGCTGAAAACGCTCGAGCGAAAGCACGAAGAGGCCGGCTCGCAGCTCGATTCGGCGGGGCGCTGGGCGTCGCTGTGGAAGAACGCCCTCGAACGCCTCCGCGCCCGGGGCAGCGAGTACGCGCGGCGCCGCGGCGAACTGAACGACCGGCTGGAAGAGCTGACGCCGCGACTTGACGACGCGCTGCGCCGCGAGATGGCGCTCAACGCGGAAAAAAGCGAGAGCGAATTCGCCGCGCGCCGCGCCAGCGAAGAGCGCGACCGTCTCGACGAACAACTGAAACAGGAAGAAGCGCAGCGCAGCGGGCTGGCCGTTCAGGTCGGACGGCTGACGCAGGAGTCGTCGTCGCTCGACGTGCAGATCCACGATCTGGAAGACCGTCTCGCCTCCCGCGACGCGGCGCTCGAAGCGTCGCGTCGCAGACGCCGCGAACTTCTGGAACGCGAAGCCGGACTGCTCGAAGAGGCCCGTCAGATGGAAACCCGCGCCGAGACTCTGGGGCTGCAGAGCCGCGAGCGCTCCGCCGTGCTCGAAGACCTGCGCGCCAAACGCGACAGCCTGGTCTCGAAGATGACCGAATCCGACGAAGCGCTGGAAGCGCTCGAGGACAAACTGGAACAGCTGGAGAAAAAGCGCGGCGAGGCGGCGGCGCAGAGTCAGGAGATGGCGATCCGCGCCCAGAGCGTGCGCCGTTCCGTCGCCAAGGCCGATGCCGAACTCGATACGCTGCTGCAACGCGCCGAGGCGGGGCTTTATCCGCGCCCCGTGCAGATGGTGCTCTCGGCCGTCAAGCTCGGGCGCCTGAAGATCGAGACGATCCCCGCCGTCGAAGGCTTTTCCTGCGACGGCGCGCTGGCCCCCTGCCTCGAAGCCTATCTGGGGGGCCGCCAGTATTGGCTGCTCGTCGACACGATGGCGCAGGCCCGCGTCGGCATCGACCTGCTGAAAGAACGCAGCGGCGGGCGCGCGACGTTTTTGCCGCTGGAACGCTGCCGCAGTTCCCGCGCCGGCAAAGCTCCCGCGGGAAATGGCGTGCTGGGCTGGGCCATCGATCTGGTCGCGCCCGATCCGCGTTGGCTGCCCGCCATGGAGCATTTGCTCGGCGACCTGCTGGTCGTCAAAGATTACGATACCGGCGCGCGCTTGGCGGCGACGGCCCGTTACCCGATCGTCACGATCGACGGCGAAGTCTTTTCGCCTTCCGGCACCGTCAGCGGCGGCAAAAACGCCCGTTCCGCAGGCGCGATCACGTTGCGCAACATGATCGACGAGACGGAAAAACAGATCGCCGCCGACAAAAAAGCGCAGGCGGAGATCGCCAAATCTCTCGAAGCAGCCGAGCGCGCCGAAGCGAAAGCCGGCGAAGCGCTGGAAAAACAGCGCGCCGCCGCCGCCGAACAGAAGTCGCGGACCGAGGCGCTGCGCCGCGTCTTGCGCGAACAGACCGAAGAACTGAACGCGCTGCTCCAGGAAGACAGCAATTCGGCGGAACGCATCGGCCATTGCCGCGCCGAAGCGAAGAAAATGCGCGAGAGCGCCGCCCAGGCGCGCGCCGAGGTCGACGCCCTGCCGCTGTCCGACGGCGACGACGCCGAAAGCGCCCGCCTCGCCGAGCTGCGCACGCAGGGACTGCTGGTCGGCGAGCGCCTGACGGCCAAAAGGGGCGAACTGGAAAAGAGCGTGCGCGCCGTGAGCGACCTGCGCCGCGCGCTCAGCGACAACAACGAGGAATCGCGCCGCATCGTTCAGAAACTGGCCGAGCTGGCCGAGCGGCAGGAATCGGTGCTGAAGGAAAAGGGGGGCGCGAGGCCGAGAAACGAGCCGTGCAGGAGCAGATTGCCGAGCTGGACAAGCACAACGCCGACGCGGCGCGGCGCATGGAGCGCCAGCTGCTGCGCAGCCAGCGCGCCCAGACCGCGTTCGATTCGCTCACCCGCGACGAGCTGATGGCCCGCAACGAGATCGAAAAGGTTCGTGAACGCCTCGACAGCCTGATTGCCGACAACGAGGAGAAGTATCCCTATCCGACGGATTTCGTCCCCGGCGACGAGAGCGCCGACAAACTCGAAAGCAGCTGCCGCTATCTCGAACGCTCGCTCAAGGAACTCGGCGACGTGAACATGGGAGCGCTGTCGGAAGATCAGTCGCTGGCCGAACGCCTCGAATTCCTCGGCGGCCAGCTCAAGGACGTGCAGCAGGGCATGGACGAGCTGCGCGCCCTGATCGCCAATACCGACAGGCAGGCGGGGACGATGTTCAACGGCGCGCTCGTGAAGATCGACCGCCGCTTCGACGAACTGTTCCAGCGCCTTTTCGGCGGCGGCGAAGCCCACCTGAAAGCGCAGGAAGACATGGACCTCTGGGAAGCCGGCGTGGAGATCGTCGCCCGTCCGCCCGGGAAGAAGCCGCTGTTCCTCGCCCAGCTTTCCGGCGGCGAGCAGTCGCTGACGGCGCTGTCGCTGCTGTTCGCCTCCATGGAAGTGGCCAAGGTGCCGCTGGCCGTGCTCGATGAGGTGGACGCGGCGCTCGACGAGGCCAACCTGACGCGCTTCGCGCAGATGGTGGCCGATTATTCGAAGAACCTGCAGGTGATCGCCATGACTCACCGCCGCCAGACCATGGAACACGCCGAAGTGATGTACGGCGTCACCATGTCCGAACCCGGTTTGTCGCAGATCGTTTCCGTCAAGGTGGACCAATGGGATTAGACCGCGAAAAAAAAGAAATCGCCCCGCCCGCGGACGGCGAGGCGATCCTGTACGGATTTCTGCGCCTGCACCAGCCCGACGTGGGGCCGCGCGTCAACATGGACACGGTGCTGCTGGCCGGCTTCGCCCGGCCGCGCCCGGGCGAGCGCGTGATCGAGCTGGGCTGCGCCCACGGCGGCGTGTCGCTGATCCTGGCCAAGCGCTTCCCGCACAGCCGTTTCGAAGGGCTGGATATTCAGCCGCGGCTGATCGAGCTGGCGCGGGAAAACGCCGCGCGCAACGGCCTGACCGCCAACGCGCGCTTCGAAACGGGCGACCTGCGCGAACACCGACGGCTGTACGAACACCAGAGCTTCGACGCGGTCGTCGTCAACCCGCCCTACGAAGATCCCGGCTTCGGCCGCCGCGCCGAGGCGGAAACGAACCGTCTGGCCCGCCAGGGCGAGATGTGCCCGCTCGCCGATGTGTGCGAGGCGTCGCGCTTCCTGCTGAAAAACGGCGGCCGCCTGTACATGGTCATGCGCGCGCTGCGTCTGGCCGAAACGCTCGGGCTGCTGCGGGCGCACAGGCTCGAGCCGCGCGAGCTGCTGATGGTCCATCCCGCGCCGGGCAAAAACGCTTCCGTGTTCCTCGTCGAAGCGCGTCGCAGCGGCGGAGCGGCCATGACCGTGCCGCCGCCGCTGTTCATTTACAACGCGGCAGGCGAATACACGCCCGAGCTGCGGCGCTTCTACGCCCCCGCCCCGCCGCTGCCGTGAAACGGAACCTGCCGCGGCGAAGCGGCGAGAAGCGAAGACGCTCTCCAAGCCACGAAGACACGGAGAATTTCCCGCCGAAAATCCGCCGCCAGTTTGATTGTTTTTGTTTTCTCCGTGTCTCCGTGGTTGCTTTTGTTTTATGACAAAGAAAGGACGCTGGAACGATGCCGCTGATCCTGATCCCGACGCCCATCGGCAACATGGGCGACATCACGCTGCGCGCGCTGGAAGAGCTCAAGTCCGCCGACCTGATCGCCTGCGAGGACACGCGCCATAGCGGCCTGCTGCTGAGCCGTTACGGCGTCAAGCGGCCGCTGATGAGCTACCAGAAGTTCAACGAGCAGGCCCGCGTCGATGAACTGCTGGCGCGCCTCGCCAAGGGCGAAAAAATCGCCGTGATCAGCGACGCCGGCACGCCCGGTATGTCCGACCCCGGCTACGTTATTTTGAAAGCCGCCGTCGAAGCCGGGCTGCCCGTCGATGTTCTGCCCGGCGCGACGGCCTTCGTGCCCGCCGTGCTGCTGTCGGGGCTGGAGCCGCATCCGTTCTCGTTCGTCGGCTTTCTCTCCGATCAGAAGGGCGAGCGCGTCGCCGCGCTGGAAAAACTGAAAGGCCATCCCTACACGATGGTTTTTTACCTCTCGCCGCACAAGGCCGCGAAGCAGCTCGAAGACTTCCTCGCCGTGCTCGGCGACCGCCGCGCCGCGCTCGTGCGCGAGATCAGCAAAGTCTATCAGGAAGCGCGCCGCGGCTCGCTGTCCGAGATTCTTGCTTCGGTGGCCGAGGGCGTGAAAGGCGAGCTGGTCCTCGTCGTCGAAGGCGGCGTCGCCGAAGCGCCGTCCGACGGCGCCTGGCGGGAAGAGGCGCTGCGCCGGCGCGCCGAAGGGATTCCCGTGAAGCGGATCGCCGAAGAGCTCGCGGAGCGTTTCGGCGCGCCGAAGAACAAAATCAAATCGTGGTTGCTTGAGCAGAAGCGCTGAAAATCTGTTACAATAACAAAATATTCCGCCGCGTACGGAATCGCGGCGGAATTTTTTTGTCGCGGGACGAAGCGGCCCCGGCGGCCGCATTTTTTACAGGCAATGGAGGCATGAGCAATGGCTGAAAAAAGTTTCTACATCACCACGCCGATTTATTACGTCAACGACGTGCCCCACATCGGGCACGCCTATACGACCATCGCCGCCGACGCCATGGCGCGCTACAAACGCATGGACGGCTGCGACGTGTTCTTTCTGACCGGCACCGACGAACACGGCCAGAAAGTCAGCGAAAGCGCCGCCAAGAAGGGCATGACGCCGCAGCAGCTCACCGACGAGCTGGCGCAGAATTTCCGCGACCTGCTGCCGCTCATCGACGCCAGCAACGACGACTTCATCCGCACCACCGAAGCGCGCCACGTCAAAGTCGTGCAGCAGATCTTCAAAAAACTGCTCGATCAGGGCGACATCTACAAGGGGACGTACAAGGGCTGGTACTGCGTGCCCTGCGAGACCTACGTGCCCGAGGCCAGCCAGGGCGAGAACCACACCTGCCCCGACTGTCATCGCCCGCTCAAGGAGATGGAGGAGGAAAGTTATTTCCTGCGCACTTCTGCCTACGCCGACCGGCTGCTCGAATTCTACGAGGCGCACCCCGACGCCATCAAGCCGAAAGTCCGCTACAACGAGGTGGTCAGCTTCCTGCGCATGGGCATGAAAGACCAGTCCATCTCGCGCACCAGCGTGCCGTGGGGCATCCCCGTGCCCGGCGACGAGAAGCACACCGTCTACGTTTGGTTCGACGCTCTCATCAACTATCTCACCGCCTGCGGCTACGGCAGCGACGAGGCGAAGATGAAAAAGTTCTGGCCCGTCGTCAACCACCTCGTCGGCAAGGACATCATCCGCTTCCACTGCATCGTCTGGCCGATCATGCTGCTCGCTCTCGGCCTGACGCCGCCCGCGTGCGTATACTCGCACGGCTGGTGGACCCGCGACGGCGAAAAGATGTCCAAGTCCAAGGGCAACGTCGTCGATCCGCACGAGATGGTCGGCCTTTACGGTTCCGACGTGTTCCGCTATTTTCTGCTGCGCCAGGTCACCTTCGGCTTCGACGGCGACTTCTCCGAACTCGCCCTCGTGCAGCGCGTCAACTCCGACCTCGCCAACGACCTCGGCAATCTGCTCAGCCGCACCGTCACCATGATCGAAAAGTACCGCGGCGGCGCCGTGCCCGCGCCCGCCGCGCTCGAATCCCTCGATGTGGAAGTGAAGGAACAGGCTTTGAACGCCTTCGCCGAGTACCGCGCCTTCATGGACAACTATCAGTTCGACGACGCCCTCAAGGCCCTGTGGAGCATGATCGGCCGCGCCAATAAGTACATCGACGAGACCATGCCGTGGAAGCTCGGCAAGGACGAGTCGCTGGCCGCCCGTCTCGACACCGTGCTGGCCACGCTGGCCGAGGAGCTCAAGCTGGCCGCCCTGATGCTGGCCCCCGTCATGCCCAAGACCGCCGTCAAAATCTGGGCGCAGCTCGGCCTGCCCGGCGACGTGAAAGACCAGCGCTTCGGCGACTATCGCTGGGGCGGCATGGGCGAAGAGCGCCCGACCGTCCGCCGCGGCGAAGGCGTGCTCTATCCCCGCATCGATCTCGACGAGTGGAAGAAGCAGGCCGAAGCGCGCGCGAACGCCAAAAAAGGCCTCGCCGCCGACCCCGGCGAGCACGAGCCGGAAATCTCCATCGACGACTTCGCCAAGATCGAGCTGCGCGTCGCGCAGATCGTCCACGTGGAGGCCGTCCCCAAGTCGCGCTCGCTCTACAGGCTCGATCTCGACCTCGGCTACGAGAAGCGCGTGATCGTGTCGAGCATCAAGGATTTTTACAAGCCCGAAGAGCTGGAAGGCCGCCGCATCGTCGTCGTCGCCAACCTCAAACCCGCCAAGATGTGCGGCGTCGTGAGCAACGGCATGCTCCTCGCCGCCGGTTCCGGCGCGCCCCACACGCCCGAGGAAAAACTCTCGCTGCTCGCCCCCGCGGAAGACATCCCGCTGGGCAGCCGCGTGCACTGAATCTGAGCGATCTCAATGAAAAAAAGCGTCCCGAAAATCCCGCGCGGGATTTTCGGGACGCTTTTTTCATTCATTGACGCCGCGCGGCGGAAACAAAAGCGTTCGCCATGCAATTTTATTATTGCGTGGCGATTTTTCATGTTCTATAATAGGAACCGCATCTCGGGATCGTTTCGCGCCGGAAAGCTCCGGGTGCTTTTTTGCGTTCCCGGCGGAAGGAAATAAAATGGAAAAAGGAGAACGGAACATGTCGTACAAAAGGATTTTGACGGTGCAGGACATTTCCTGCGTCGGGCAGTGCTCGCTGACGGTGGCGCTGCCGATTTTGTCCGCCTGCGGGCTGGAGACGGCGATCTTGCCGTCGGCCGTGCTTTCCACGCACACCGGCGGCTTTACGGGCTACACGTTCCACGACCTGACGGCGGAAATGCCGCGCATCATCGAGCACTGGGAACGCGAACAAATCCGTTTCGACGCGGTGTACAGCGGCTATCTGGGCAACGCCTCGCAGACCGAATACCTCAAGGAAATTTACGGCACGCTGCTTCAGCCCGGCGGGCTGCGCATCGCCGACCCGGCCATGGCCGACAACGGGCGGCTCTATCCGGGATTCGACGCGGCGTACGTGGAGGCCATGCGCCGCTTCGTCTTCGCCGCCGATCTGATCCTGCCGAACATCACCGAGGCGGCGCTGCTCACCGGCGTGGAATACCGCGAGCGGTACGACGAAAGCTACGTCGACGCCCTGCTCGCCGCGCTGCGCAAAGCCGGCGCCAAAACCGTGGTGCTGACGGGCGTCAGTTACGACGACGCGACGACGGGCGTCGTGGTGGACGACGGCGCGCAGAAACGCTATTACCGCCACGAAAAGCTGCCGAAGGGCTGCCACGGCACCGGCGACGTTTTCGCCTCCGTGTTCGCCGGCATGCTGACGGGCGGAAGATCCGCCTACGACGCGGCCGTCGCCGCCGCCGACTTCACGCTGCACTGCATTCGGTTCACCGCGCAGGATCCTTCGCACTGGTACGGCGTCAAGTTCGAGCCGCTCCTGCGCGAGCTGACCGAACAGTGCAAGTAGCGCCGGAACGTTCCGGCGAAGTTTTGTTGGCCTCGCGACGCAAAAACGCCGCCCGTTCCGAAGCGCGCTTCGGAGCGGGCGGCGTTTTTGCGTCGCGTTTTCTACAGATTCTTTTTGAAGAACGCCTCGATGGCGTCGAAGGGGATCTTGTCGAGGCGGTCGTACAGATCGGTGTGATTGGCGCCGGGGATGATCATGAGCTCTTTGTTGCTGCCGGTGAGCTTCTTGAAGGCGTCCTCGCTGAAGTAGCGGGAGTGCGCCTTTTCGCCGTGGACGATCAGCACGGCGGAACGGATCTCGGAAGCGTAGGCGAGGAGCGGCATGTTGAGAAAGGAGAGCGCGGACGTGACGTTCCAGCCGCCGTTGCTGTTGAGGGAGCGTTTGTGATAGCCGCGCGGCGTCTTGTAATAATCGTAATAATCGACGAGGAACTGCGGCTCCGCGGGGCGGACGTCGGGCAGGCCGCCGGCCAGGGCGCAGCTTCCGTTCCGGTAATCTTCGGTGCGCTGGGCGTTCAGCTGCCGACGCAGCTCGGCGCGGCCGTCCGCATCCATCTGGTCGAAGTAGCCGTTGGCGATGACGCGGCTCATGTCGTACATGGTGGAGGCCACGGTGGCCTTGATGCGGGTGTCCATGGCCGCCGCGTTCAGCGCCATGCCGCCCCAGCCGCAGATGCCGATGACGCCGATCCGTTCCGGATCGACGCTGTCCTGAACGGACAGAAAATCGACGGCTGCGGAGAAATCCTCGGTGTTGATGTCGGGCGAAGCCACATAGCGGGGTTCGCCGCCGCTTTCGCCGGTGAAGGACGGATCGAAGGCGATGGTCAGAAATCCGCGTTCGGCCATGATCTGGGCGTACAGCCCGCTGGACTGCTCCTTGACGGCGCCGAAGGGGCCGCAGACGGCGAGGGCGGGAAGTTTTGTGCCGCCGCTGTCCTTGGGAATGTACATGTCGGCGGCGAGAGTGATTCCGTAGCGGTTTTTGAAGAGCACTTTTTTATGCTCCACCTTCTCGCTTTTGGGGAAGACCTTGTCCCATTCCTGTTCAAGCTGCGGCGCGGCGGCCGTCGTTTCCGCCGCGAAGGCGGCCCCCGCCAGCGACATGGCGCCGAAGGGCGCCCCCAATGAGAATTTTTTACCGATTTTCATGACGTTTTCTCCTTTCGTATGCCGGCGCCCTGCGCCGGACGCATCGTACGTCGCCGGACCGCGCGATGCGCGTCGTCTTCGAGCGTATGGTCACATTATAAGGACGCGACAGATATATAGCAAATACCTGCATTTGATGAAAAACGATTCATTTGAGGCATGGCATGTGAATAAAGCCGGCTTTCTCCGCGAGAAAAAAACGTTGCCGGAGTTTTCGCCCCAAGCGGACGAAAGTCGTTCGTTCCGCTTTCGGTTTGACGGCGTTTGGGGTACAATGAACGACAGGCATTTGATACTCATTTCCAATGAAAAGGCATTGTTGAAAATGTCGCGCTTCTTGCGAAAGGAAATGGACGGAACGATGGATGCGAGTATGAAAGAAGAACGGCTCGAGATCGACGGCATTCCCGTTTTGATCCGCGGAGAGACGGCTGAAAAGGCGTTTGTGATGATCCACGGCCGGGGCGGCTGCAAAGAAGAGTGCCGCGATTTTTCGGAACTGGCGGCGAGCCGGGGCTGGCAGACGGCGGCGCTCGATCTGCCGGGGCACGGCGAGCGGCGTGGAGAACGGGACGGCCTTGTCCCCTGGAAGGCTGTGCCGGAACTTGAGAGAGTGACGCGCTGGGCGCGCTGCCGGTGGGCATCGGTCGCTGTGCGCGCGGTCAGCATCGGCGCGTGGTTTGCCATGTTGGCTTGCGCCGACGAAAAACTGTCCGGCGCCCTTTTCGTTTCGCCGCTGCTCGATATGGCCGGCTTGATCCGCAGGATGATGCAACGTGCCGGAGTGAGCGAGGAGCGTCTGCGCCGCGAAAAAATCATCCGCACGGCGACGGGGGAGGAGCTTTCATGGCTGTATTACGAATACGCGCGGCAACATCCGGCACGCGTCTGGCGTCAACCGTGCGAAATTCTCTTGGCGGGCCGTGACGAATTGACGGACCGCGGCGCCGTGGAAAAGTTCGCGACGGCTTCGGGCGGCCGCGTGACGGTGATGGAAACAGGAGAACATTGGTTCCATACGCCGGAACAAACGGCTTTCATGCATCGCTGGGAAGAACGAGCGCTTGCCCGGCTGGAGGTTTTATCATGAACTACGTCGACAGCCACTGCCATCTCAACTCGCCGGAGCTGCGCGGCGGCATTCCCGCGGTGCTGGAGCGGGCGAGGGCCGCGGGCGTCGTCCGCATGGCGGTGATCGGCAGCACGCTGGCCGACAGCGCCGAGGCACTGGAAATCTGCCGTCGGCACAAGCCGTACGGTTTGTTCCCCGTGGTCGGGATTCATCCGCACGAAGTCAAGGATCTGCCGCTGGGGGAGCTGCCGCGGGAGCTGCTGGACATGGCCGCGCTTTCCGAAGTGAAAGCCTGGGGCGAGATCGGCCTCGACTACTATTACGATCTGTCGCCGCGCGCCGCGCAGATCGAGAAGCTGGCGCAGCAGCTGGAAGCCGCCCGGGCGCTGAACAGGCCCGTGGTGTTCCACGTGCGCGACGCTTACGACGATTTCTGGCCGCTGATGACGGCGGAACGCGCGCCGGAAAAGGCGGAGCTGCACTGCTTCACCGGCTCGATGGCCGACGCGCGCAGGGCGCTCGACCGCGGCTGGAAGATCGGCGTCACGGGCATGGTCACGTTCGCCAAGGCCGAAGACATCCGCGCCGTCGTGCGCGAACTGCCGGCGCAAGCGATCCTGTGCGAGACCGATTCGCCCTGGATGTCTCCCAAGCCGTTCCGCGGCACGGTCAACGAGCCGTCGCGCGTGCCGCTGGTCTACCGCAAGGTGGCCGAAGTGAAAAACATGGCGCTGGACGAACTGGCCGCCCAAGTCTGGCGCAACAATATGGAATTTTTCGGTCTGGAGGAAGACGCATGTGTTTGAATACCGTTTGATCGCTCAGGATCCGGAGACGGGCGCGCGCGCCGGCGAGTTCACGACGCCGCACGGCGTGATCCCCACGCCGGTTTTCATGCCGGTGGGCACGCAGGCCACGGTCAAGGCCATGAGTCCCGACGAGCTGAAGCAGATCGGCGCGAAGATCATTCTGTCGAATACCTACCATCTGTTTCTGCGCCCCGGCCCCGATCTGATCGCCAAGGCCGGCGGGCTGCACGGCTTCATGAACTGGGACCGCCCCATCCTCACCGACAGCGGCGGCTTTCAGGTGTTTTCTCTGGCGGGCATCAGCAAGGTCATGGACGACGGCGTCGAGTTCCAGTCGCATCTGGACGGCACGCGCTATCTGATGACGCCCGAACTGGCCACGCAGATCCAGGAAAAGCTGGGCAGCGACATCGCCATGTGCTTCGACCAGTGCGTCAAGCTGCCCTGCACGCGCGAGCAGGCTCAGGCCGCGGTGGAGCGCACGCTGCGCTGGGCGGCGCGCTGCAAAGCCGCTCATTCCCGCGCCGACCAGGCGCAGTTCGGCATCGTGCAGGGGGCGCTGTTAGACGACCTGCGCGCCGCCTGCGCCGACGAACTGGTGCGGATGGATTTCCCCGGCTACGCGATCGGCGGCCTGTCGGTGGGCGAGTCGCACGCCGAGATGTACCGTTGCCTCGACGCCCTGATGCCGCGCCTGCCGGCGCACAAGCCGCGCTACCTGATGGGCGTCGGGCACCCCGCCAATCTGATCGAGGGCATCGCCCGCGGCGTCGACATGTTCGACTGCGTGCTGCCGACGCGCAACGGCCGCACCGGCACCGCGTTCACCTGCGAAGGCAAGATGAACGTCAAAAACCGGCGCTACGCCGAAGACTTTTCGCCCATCGACCCCGAGTGCGGTTGCTACGCCTGCCGCAACTTCACGCGCGCCTACGTGCGCCACCTCTACAAGGCCGGCGAGATCCTGGCGGTGCGGCTGCTTTCGTGGCACAACATTCATTTCCTCGTCCAGCTCGCGGCCGGCGCGCGGCAGGCCATCGTCGAAGGGCGCTTCGGCGCTTACCGCCGCGAGTTCATGACGCGGTACGAAGGCGGCGCTTACCTTGAAAAAATATGACAATATCGTCCCCGTCGATTTTTGGAACCCCGACCCGGCGGTGATCGCCCGCGCCGCGGCGCTGATCCGCGCCGGCGAGCTGGTGGCCTTTCCCACCGAGACGGTTTACGGCCTCGGCGGCAACGCGCTGGACGGCGAGGCGGTGAAAAAAATTTACGCCGCCAAGGGACGCCCTTCCGACAATCCGCTCATCCTGCATTTTCCCAGCCCCGAAGCGGTAGAGCGGGCGGCGTTCGTCGACGATCGCGCGCGGCGGCTGATGGCGCGCTTCTGGCCGGGACCGCTGACGCTGGTGCTGCCGGCTCGCGACTGCGTGTCGAAAGAGGCGCGCGGCGGGCTGACGACCGTCGGCTGCCGCATGCCCGATTATCCCGCGGCGCTGGCGTTCTTCGCCGCCTGCGGCGT
>NZ_ADFP01000096.1 GCF_000177335.1 Pyramidobacter piscolens W5455 | reverse complement strand
GCGTCTGACCCTGCTCCAGATAACCTTGTAAATCTTGTTCATAAATACACTCTCCTTTGCATCATCATAAAAATAAGCCGAAGAATCACGTTCTTCGGCAGTTTTTTCCCGCAAGTTTTCGTTCGCATGGATCCCCTCCCGTCGCAAATTTTACCGTTGCTTTCTCAGGATATTCCCGAGGCGCTCTTTGAGGCTTATTTTAAATTCCTTTGAAAAATAGGATCCATCGTTCGTGTTTCGTTGAATGCAAACTGATAACTCTCGTATATTCAAATTGTAATTAAACGACGAGTGATATCATATCATCCCCCCCCCCGCGTAAAGATGCCTTATTGTTTATATCGATCATTTCTTTTCCTTTTTCGCCCTCGGCCGCGCAGGCCCGGGAAACTCGACATGAAGGTTGATGTCCGGGGGGAAACTTGGGGAGAGTAAAAAAGAGGCGCCGGACGTTTTCATTTTTGAAAATGTCCGGCGCCTTTCTCGATGTATCCACAGCGGAGTCATTTCGCTTTTTTCCACCGTTTCGGGAGGCGGCAGGTTCCCCAAACGCGGGGTGGAAAACGGAGAACGCCGCTGGCTTTTGCCCGGGCTTTGGCTTATACTGGAGGCGTTCGAGCCGGGAGACGGCACAGCTATCGGCGCGACCGACGCGCCGCGACAGGAGAGAACCATGACGACGAAAGACGAAGTGCTGAAAATCCTCGCCCGTTCGCAGGGCCAATACGTGTCGGGCGAAGACCTGGCCCGCCGGCTTTCGCTGAGCCGCAACGCGGTCTGGCGGGCGGTGAAGTCGCTGCGGGGCGAGGGCTGCTCCATCGACGCCGCGACGCGGCGCGGCTACCGCCTCAACGAAACGCCCGACATTCTGTCGCCGCAGGCGGTCGAAAAATACTTTTCGCGCCGCGCGGCCCGCTGGGACGTTGAAGTCCGCAAATCCGTGACCAGCACCAACGCGGTGCTGAAAGCGATGGCCGAAAAAGGCGCGCCGGAGGGGAAGATCCTCGTCGCCGCGGAACAGACGGCCGGCAGGGGGCGCATGAACCGCCGCTTTTACTCCCCCGCCGGCAGCGGCGTTTACATGAGTTTGCTGCTGCGGCCCTCGTGCAGCGCCTCGCAGTCGCTGTACATCACGACGGCCGCCGCGGTGGCCGTGGCGGAAGCCATCGAGCACGTCGCGGGGGGAAAGGCGCAGATCAAATGGGTCAACGACGTCTACCTGCGCGGCAAAAAGGCGTGCGGCATCCTCACCGAAGCGGCTTTCGACATGGAGACGAACCGCCTCGCCTACGCGGTGCTCGGCATCGGCGTCAACATGCGCCCGCCGGCGGGCGGCTTCCCCGACGAGCTGGAACCGATCGTGACCAGCGTCTTCGGCGAGGCGGATTACGATCCCGAGAAGCGCAACCGGATCGTCGCCGAGATCGTCGAACGCTTCTGGCGCTTCTACGAAAACCTGGGCGAAAAAGCGTTCCTGCAAGGCTACCGGGAGCGTTCGTTCCTGACGGGCAAGGACGTTGACGTCGTCGAGGGGGCGGAGCGCCGTCCGGCGCGCGCGCTGGACATCGACGGCGAGTTCCGGCTGCACGTCCGCTACGAGGACGGCGCCGAAGAGTATCTGCAGTCCGGCGAAGTCTCAGTGAAGCCGCGCGGCGGCACGGCATAAAAAAACGGCGAGGCCGGGAAAACTTTTCCCGATCTCGCCGTTTTCTTTTTTAAAAACTCCACCGCCTGTAAACCGCCATGACGGCGACGAACGCCGCGACGCAGGCCAGCGCCGCCCAAAGGCTGCGCGCGCCGTGAAAGGCCGCGCCGGGCGGCGCGTCGAAGG